>CAIWPS010000143.1 GCA_903914615.1 uncultured beta proteobacterium
CTCGACGATGCGCACGGCGCCGTCGTCGGCATCGCTGGCGTAGCTGCCTTCGGCGGCGCCGTAGTGCCAGGGGTCGTAGCCCCAGTGGTAGCAGTCGGTGGCGGCCGTGGTCATGATCAGCGCCTGCTGCGCTTCGCTGTCGGGCGCGGCGGCGGCCAGGCGTGCCGTGTCGGGGCTGATGCAGCCCCGCTCGGGCACGGTGGCGAAGTCGAACACCGGCAGCAGGTGGATGTCGGTGACGCCGGCCGCGGCCAGCGCGCGCAGGTGCTGCATGCCGCGCGAGCCGGTGTCGGTGAAGGCCCCGTACTTGCCGCGGTGGGCCGCGGGCACGCTGTCGTCGCTGGCCGAGAAGTCGCGCAGGTGCAGCTCGTAGACGACGAGGTCGGTGGGTGCCTTCACGGTGTCGGGGCGCGGCGTCGCGGCCCAGCCCGCGGGCTGCAGCGCCGGGGCGTCGAGGCGGCCGACCCAGCTGCGGCGTGAGTCGGCCGTGAGGCTGATGGCGTAGGGGTCGGTGACGCGGTTGCGCACCCAGCCGGTGCCGCGCACGAAGACGTCGACGAGGTAGGTGTAGCTGCTGCCCGTGAGGTCGCGCGGCAGGCGGGCCGACCAGCTGCCGCTGGCGGCGTCGCGGCGCAGCGGCAGCACGGCGCGGGCCGGCGCGCGCGGGCCGTCGTGCAGGCACAGCGCCACGGCGCGCGCCGTCGGCGCCCAGAGCCTGAAGCGGGTCTGGCCCGGGGCGACCCCGACGCCGAGGTCGGGCAGCCGGCCGGCAACGGCGTACAGGTCGTCGAGCGCGCCGGCCGGCTGCAGCCCCGTGCTGCGCAGGGCGCGGCCCGCCGCGTCGGTCTGCACCAGCCACAGCGGCCGGCGCAGCAGCGCAGCCAGGCGCGGCTGCGCCTCCTCGGGCAGGCTTAGCAGCGGGCCCGGCCCGAGGTAGGCGTAGCGCGCGGCCGTGGCGGCGGGCAGCGCTGCTTCGGCGGCCACCAGCGACATGGCCGGGCCGGCCGGACGCTGGCCGGGCACGGGTTGGCGGCCCGTGTCGTCGGCCCACAGCGCGTAGCGGGCCCCGGCGGCTTCGGCGCCCGGCCAGCGGATGTGACGCCGGTCGAGCCACAGCGCCGCCGCCGCTGCGGGCGCCTGCGCCGGCGTGGCGGCTTGCAGCACGCGCGATGCGGCATCGGCGTCGCAGTCGGCCAGGCGCGCGGGCTGGGCCCAAGCGGTGCTTGCTGCCAGGACCGTCGCGGCCAGGCACAGGCCGGGGAAGCAGCGGGCTGTCATGGCAAAAATGTATCCAAACTACAGACTCCCATTCCTCAGGGATTGCGCTGAGGTGCCTTGATTGCCCAGGTGGAATCATCACCGTTGTTCCCACGATGTAGACCAACTACAGATGCACTACGCAGCCGCTCCCTTGCGCAAGTCCCTCGTGGCAGCCTTCCTGCTGGCCTTGGCGGCGTGCGGCGGCGGTGGCGGCGGCGGCAGCGCCAGCACGCCCACACCAACCCCGCAGCCCACGCCTGTGCCGCCGGTGGTGCTTCCGACGGTGGATGTCAGCGCGGTCGCCGCGGCCGACCCCGGCAGCCCGCTGCCGGCGGGCTGGGACAAGGGCGCGTTCATGGAAATATTCGTCCGCAGCTACCAGGACAGCGACGGCGACGGCTACGGCGACCTCAAGGGCCTGATCTCGCGCCTGGACTACCTGCAGGCGCTGGGCGTGAAGGGCCTGTGGCTGATGCCGGTGACCGCCAGCCAGGACCACGACCATGGCTATGCCGTGGCCGACTACCGCGCCATCGAGGCCGCCTACGGCACGCTTGCCGACTTCGACGAACTCATCAGGCAGGCCCACGCCCGTGGCATCGGCGTCATCGTCGACTACGTGATGAACCACAGCGCGGCGCAGAACCCGCTGTTCTTGAATTCCGGCGACGCGGCCACCAACCCCTACCGCAGCTGGTACCTGTGGCAGAACCCGGCGCCGGCGGGCTGGAGCATCTACGGCGCCAACCCCTGGCGGGCGGCGGCCAGCGGCAGCTACTTCGCCGCCTTCGACGTCACGATGCCGGACTGGAACCTGACGCTGCCCGCCGTGGTCGCCTACCACCAGGACAACCAGCGATTCTGGCTCAACCGCGGCGCCGACGGCTTTCGCTTCGACGCCGTCGGCAACCTGGTCGAGAACGGCCCCACGGCCTGGCTGGACCAGCCGCAGAACTACACCCTGATGGCGCAGATGCAGGCGCTGGCGGCGGGCTACCAGCGCCGCACCATCGTCTGCGAGGCGCCCGACGACCCGCAGGGCTTCGGCAAGGCCGGGGCCTGCGGCAGCGCCTTCGCCTTCGACCTCAGCGCGTCCATCGTCAGCGCGGCACGCGGCAACACGGTGGCCATCCAGAACGTCAGCAACTACTTCAAGACCGCGCCGCCCGGCATGTCGACGATGATCTCCAACCACGACAGCTTCGCCGGGCAGCGGCTGTGGGACCAGGTGGGCGGCAACGCGGCGCAGTACCGGCTGGCGGCGGCCACCTACCTGCTGCTGCCGGGGCGGCCCTTCATCTACTACGGCGAGGAAGTCGGCATGTCCGGCGCCGCCGCGCTCGTCGGCGACGCCGCTTTGCGCTCGCCCATGAGCTGGGCTGGCGATGCCTCGCGCGCCGGCTTCACCACCGGCCTGCCCTACCGCGCCCTGGCCGCCAACGTGACGACGCAGAACGCGGCCGCGGCCGCGGCCGACCCGAACTCGCTGCTGGCCTTCTACAAGGCCATGCTGGCCTTGCGCAACGGCCTGCCGTCGATCGCCCAGGGCAGCTACGAGCAGCCTTTCGTCAGCGGCAGCGTGATGGGCTACCAGCGTGCCTTCGGCGGCGAACGCAGCCTCGTGCTCGTGAACTACGGCAGCAGCGACGCGACGCTCGGCGTGGCGGCGCTGCCGGCCGGCGCCAGCCTGCTCAATCAGTACCCGGCCGGCGCGGCGGGGGCCACGGTCTCGGCCGCCGGGGTGGCCAGCGTCACGGTGCCGGCGCAGTCGCTGCGCGTGCTGAAGGTCGGCCCGTGAAAGCCCGCCGGCCCGCTTCGGCCCTGGCCCTGGCGCTGGCGCTGCTGTGCGGCGGCGCCGCGCAGGCGCAGGCCATCGACACCCGACCGGTGCCCAAGGCCGACCCCGGCAGCAGCCTGCCCGAGGGCTGGGAGCACGGTGCGTTCATGGAGGTCTTCGTGCGCGCCTTCCGCGACAGCGACGGCGACGGCATCGGCGACCTGCGCGGGCTGACGCAGAGCCTGGACTACCTGCAGGAACTCGGCGTGCGCGGGCTGTGGCTGATGCCGATCACCCGCAACGCCGACGGCGACCATGGCTACGCCACCACCGACTACCGCGCCATCGCGCCCGAGTACGGCACGCTGGCCGACTTCGACGAACTGCTGCGCCAGGCGCACCGGCGCGGCATCGGCGTGATCATGGACTACGTCATCAACCACAGCGCGGCCCAGCACCCGATGTTCGCCGACGCGCTGCAGGGCCCGGGCCACGCCTTCCACGACTGGTACGTCTGGTCGGAAGACGCGCCGCAGGGCTGGGACATCTGGGGCAAGAACCCCTGGTACCACGCCGCCAGCGAGCCCTGGCGCTTCGAGGGCGACATCAAGGACCTGCCGGTGCCGCCGGCGGGTTCGAAGGGCTGGTACTTCGGCACCTTCGGGCCGCACATGCCCGACTTCAACTTCCGCAACCCCGCCGTGGTGGCGTACCACCTGTCGAGCCTGCGCTTCTGGCTCAACCGCGGCCTGGACGGCTTCCGCCTCGACGCCGTGCCCCACCTCATCGAGAACAGCGCCAGGGACTGGAACGACCAGCCCGAAAGCCGCGCCCTGACGAAGCAGCTGCAGGACCTCATCCGCAGCTACGGCCACCGCACCGTGGTCTGCGAGGCCACCGCCGAACCGCAGGCCTACGGCGACCCGGCGGTGTGCGGCGGCGCCTTTGCCTTCGGCTATGTCCACCACATCGTCCAGGCGGCGCGCGGCGAGGCGGCTTCGGTGCAGCAGGTGGCGACGTACTATCGCCAGGCCTCACCGACCATGGCCACCTTCCTCTCCAACCACGACATCTTCGCCGGCCGCCGCCTGTGGGACCAGCTCGACGGCGACGTCGCACGCTACCGGCTCGCCGCCGCCACCTACCTGCTGCAGCCCGGCACGCCGTTCATCTACTACGGCGAGGAGATCGGGCAGGCCGGCGTGCCCGGCCTGCAGGGCGACCTGCCCATCCGCAGCCCCTACAGCTGGACGGCCGACCCGGCGACCGCGGGCTTCACCAGCGGCCGCCCGTTCCGACCCGTGGCGCCCAACGCGGCCACCCTCAACGCCCAGGCCGAGCGCGCCGACCCGGCGTCGCTCTACGCCTTCTACCGCGCCATGCTGGCGCTGCGCAACACCCGGCCTTCGGTGGCCCGCGGCAGCTTCGAGGGCAGCTGGGCCGAGGGACTGGTCGCCGGCTGGCAGCGGCGGCAGGGCGATGAGCGCACGCTGGTGCTCGTCAACTACGGCAGCAGCGCGGCCGAGACGGCCGTGCCCGCGCTGCCCCCCGGGGCGCGGCTGCGCGCGCTCTGGCCGGCCGATGCCGACGGCGCCCAGGCCGCGGCCGACGGTGCGCTGCGCCTCACCCTGCCGCCGCTGGCGGTGCGCGTCCTTGCCGTCGAACCCTGAGCCGCCGCCGCTGGCCGCGCGCCTGCGCCGCTTCGCCTGGCTGGTGCTGGCGCTGGGCCTGGCGGCCGCGGCGCTGATCTACGCCTTCGCCGGGCCCGACGCCGCCGACGTGCTGGGCGACACGCGCCTGAACGACTACAACATCGAACGCATCGGCGGCAAGGCCGCGGTCTACGCGGCACGCTTCAACCGCTGGCTGGGCGGGCTGTGGCACGGGCGCCCGCTGGCCGCCACGGTGGCGGTGCTGGCGCTGGCCGTGGCGCTGGCCTGCCTGTGGGTCGCGCACCTGGCCGCGCTGCCGGTGCACGACGATGCCGATGACGATGGCGATGCCCGCCTTTGAAGGTGCGGGGCCGCGGGCCGGCGCAGGCAGGCACACTCGCGGCCGTGCCCGGCTGCCGGGCACGGTGACCGCGCGGAGACCCCCGACATGATCGAACACCACCTCGACATCGCCACCGCCGAAGGCGCGATGAACAGCTTCGTCGTCCACCCCGACGAAGGCGGCCCCTTCCCGGTGGTGCTGTTCTACATGGACGCCCCGGGCAAGCGCGAGGAACTGCACGACATGGCGCGCCGCCTCGCCGCGGTGGGCTACTTCGTGGTGCTGCCCAACCTGTACTACCGCCGCACGCGCGACTTCCACCTCACCGAGCGCACCGAGGCCCAGCTGGCGCGGATGTTCGGCCTGATGGCGACGCTGGACGCGCGCAGCACGGAGATCGACACCCAGGCGATGCTGCATTACGTCGACGCCCAGCCGCAGGCCGATGCCACGCGCCTGGGCGCCGTCGGCTACTGCATGAGCGGGCCCTTCGTGGTCTGGGCGGCGGCCGCCCACCCGCAGCGCTTTGCCTGCATCGCCTCCATCCACGGCGCCAACATGGCCACCGCGGCCGACGATTCGCCGCACCGCGTGGCCATGCGCCTGCAGTGCGAGAGCTACTTCGCCTGCGCCGAGATCGACAAGTGGGCGCCGCCCGACGACATCCGCCAGCTGCAGGAAACGCTGCAGGCCTCGGGCGTGGCGCACCGCATCGAGTGGTACCCGGGCGTCGAACACGGCTTCGTCTTCCCGCAGCGCGCCTGCTACGACAAGGCCGGCGCCGAGCGCCACTGGGAGCGCCTGTTCAGCCTCTTCGCGCGCCGCCTGGGCGCCGGCAAGCGGCCTCCTGCTAACGACTGAGGTTGGGGGTGGGCGGCAGGGCGGCGGCGCGCCAGAATGCGCCGCAGCCCGCGCCGCCGGCGGCGATTGAGGCCTGCCGACCCGAGGAGCACCGCATGAGCCTGCACCCCATCATCTACATCCGCGGCTACGCCATGACCGAGGCCGAGCGCAACGAGACCGCGGCCGACCCCTTCTGCGGTTTCAACGTCGGCTCCACGGTCTACCGGGCCAACCCCGACAAGACGGCGCGCGCCGACAAGTTCGTCTTCGAGTCGCCGGTGCTGCGCCTGGTCACCGACTTCGGCTACCGCCACGTCTACCAGAACGGCTCCGACATCCTCGACCCCGACTGGCAGCCCGGCCCCGGCGCCGACGGCCAGCCGCGGCAGGGCATCCCGCCGCAGTCCATCGTCGTCTACCGCTACTACGACGACGGTTCGGGCCTGCTGGGCGATGACCAGGCCCGGCAGATCGAGAGTTATGCGCAGGGCCTGAGCGCCCTGGTGCTGAAGGTCAAGTCACTGGTCTGCGCCTGGCGGGGGCCGGATGGCGAGCAGGTGGCGCCGGCGCAATTCCGTTGCTACCTGGCGGCGCATTCGATGGGCGGGCTGGTGGCCCGCGCCTTCCTGCAGAACCGCCAGCTCGGCGATGAGCAGGCGCGGCGCAGCGTCGACAAGCTCTTCACCTTCGCCACGCCGCACAACGGCATCGAGGTCGCCGGCTTCAACGTGCCCTCGTGGCTGTCGACGGAAGAGGCCAACACCTTCAACCGCGAACGCATGGCCGGCTTCCTGGACATGCAGGACATCGCCAAGGCCCATGGCGGCCGCGTCGACTTCATGCCCGAGGACGTGCTGCCCTCGGACCGCATCTTCTGCCTCGTCGGCACCAACCGCGGCGACTACGAGGTGGCGCAGGGCCTCGTGCGCGCCTTCGTCGGCCATGGCAGCGACGGCCTGGTGCGCATCGAGAACGCCTCGCTGTGGGGCTACGACCGCAAGGCCGGCAAGCCCACGCGGCCGGTGGCCACGGCCTACGCCTACCGCTCGCACTCGGGCCATTTCGGCATCGTCAATTCCGAAGAGGCCTACCAGAACCTGGTGCGCTTCCTCTTCGGCGACGTGCGCGTGGACATCTGGCTCGACATCGACGAGGTGCGGCTGCCGCAGGGCCTGGAGGCCAGTGCCGAGCAGGTCGAGGCGCTGTACCAGTTCGAGCTGCTCGCGGCAGCGCGCGGCAAGCGCTGGTTCCTGAGCCGCCGCGTCGCCGAGGAAGACTCGCCGGCCTGCCGCACCCACACCCAGCTGACGAAGCCGCAGCAGCCGCAGGACCGGTCGATCTACCTCTCCAGCGTCTTCCTGGCCAACCGGGCCCGCGTCAACGCCGACCGGCCCTCGCTGGCCTATGCGATGACGATCGCGGCGCGCGTGCCCGACTACCAGATCGAGAAGCGCTTCTGGCCCGACCAGCACTACGAGGGCGGCAACCTCTTCCGCGACACCGCGATCATCGAGATGACGCCGCCACAGGCCGAAGGCGGCGACTGGGTGGTGAAGTTCAACTGGATGAGCAAGGCCAGCGGCGTGGCCACGCGCACGCTGAAGTACACCGAACTGGCCGGCGCCGATGCGGTGCAACTCGAGATTCCGTTCGAGAACCCGAAGAAGCCGGGTCTCGGCGGCCGCATCAGGCTGGTGGTGCGGCCGTGGAACGTGGCGGCGGCGGGCTGAGTCCCGGCCCGCGCGCGCATACCCACGCCAGCCGGGCCATGGCTTCGGCCAGGCCTGCCGGCAGGCCGGCCCAGTCGAAGCGCCAGCCCCAGTTGCCGCCGCCCACGGTGCCGGGCCGGTTCATGCGGTGCGCGCTGCCCAGGCCGAGCAGGTCCTGCAGCGGTGCCAGCGCCATCCCGGCCACCGAGGCGTAGGTGGCGCGCACGACGCCGCGCGCTGCAGCCGCGCCGTCGGCGTCGCCGGGCAGGCCGAGGTAGGTCGCGGCGAAGTCACGCTGCGCCGGCGTCGCGGCTTCCCAGAACCCGCACACCGTGTCGCTGTCGTGGGTGCTGGTGTAGGCCAGGCAGCCCGGCACGTGATGGTGGGGCAGGAAAGGGTGGTGCGGGCCGTAGATCAGCCCCTCGTAGACGATGCGCATGCCGGGCCAGCCGTAGCGCTCGCGCAGCGCCACCACGTCGGGCGTCATGTGGCCCAGGTCCTCGGCGACGACGGGCAGCGGCCCCAGCGCGGCCTGGATGGCGTCGAAGAGCGCGGCGCCCGGGCCCGGCGCCCAGCGGCCTTCGCGCGCCGTGGGGCAGCTCGCGGGCACTTCCCAGCAGCCGGCGAAACCGCGGAAATGGTCGATGCGGAAGACGTCGGCCTGGCCCAGCAGGCGGCGCAGCCGCGCCGTCCACCAGGCGTAGCCCTCGGCGGCCATGCGGTCCCAGCGGTACAGCGGGTTGCCCCAGCGCTGGCCGTCGGGGGTGTAGTCGTCGGGCGGCACGCCGGCCACCACGGTGGGCTGGCCGGCGGCGTCGAGCGTGTACAGGTCGGGCCGCGCCCAGCAGTCGGCGCTGTGGTGGGCGATGAAGATCGGCAGGTCGCCCATCAGCGCCACGCCGCGCGCGTGGGCATGGGCCTTCAGCGCCGCGAGCTGGGTGTCGAAGCACCATTGCACGAATTGCCAGAAGGCGATCTCGTCGGCCTGGGTGCGCCGCGCGACGGCCAGCGCCGCGGCGTCGCGGTCGCGCAGCGCTGGCGGCCAGTTCCACCAGGGCAGGCCGCCCTGGGCCCGTTCCAGGGCCATGAAGAGCGTGTAGTCGTCCAGCCAGTCGGCCTGGGTGGCCACCCAGTCGGCCAGCGCCCGGCGTTCGGCGGGGACTGCGGCGGCGAAGAAACCGGCCGCCGCCGCGCGCAGCTGGGCCATGCGCCAGGGGATGACGCTGCCGAAGTCGACGCGGGCGGCGTCGAAGCCGCCCGCCGGCAGCCGCGGCGGCGCCAGCCAGCCGCGCGCCACCAGCGGCTCCAGCGCCACCAGCAGCGGGTTGCCGGCGAAGGCCGACACGCTCTGGTACGGCGAGTTGCCGGGCCCGATCGGGTTCAGCGGCAGCACCTGCCACAGCGACTGGCCGGCCTGCGCCAGCCAGTCGGCAAAGCGATGGGCGTCAGGCCCGAAGTCGCCGCTGCCATGCGGGCCGGGCAGCGAACTCAGGTGCAGCAGCACGCCGGCGCAGCGAACGGGCGGGATCATCGTGGGGTGTTCCGGTGGCACAGTGGGCCAGTGTAGTTATGCTACATCCGCAACGTGCCCGTGCCGACCTAAGTCGATGATTTTCAAGGGTAAACGCCAGTCGCCGGGCATCTCTTTGGAATTGTCCAGCGGTCACCTCGCCTGTATATTCTCTACAAATCCGGCGCCCGGGGCGGCCGGCATGGTGGAGACACAGCGTGGCCGAAGTGAAGCTGTCCGGGGTCGGCAAGGCCTACGGCGACGTGAAGATCTTGCGCGGCATCGACCTCGAGATCCACGACGGCGAGTTCATGGTCTTCGTCGGCCCCAGCGGCTGCGGCAAGAGCACGCTGCTGCGCACGATCGCCGGGCTGGAGGAGATCACCGAAGGCGAACTGCGCATCGGCGGCCGCATCGTCAACGACGTGCCGCCGGCCGAACGCGGCATCGCGATGGTGTTCCAGAGCTACGCGCTCTACCCGCACATGAACCTGTTCGACAACATGGCCTTCGGCCTCAAGCTGGCCAAGGTGCCGGCGGCCGAGATCGAGACCGCGGTCAATGGCGCGGCGAAGATCCTGCACATCGAGCACCTGCTGCAGCGCAAGCCCAAGGACCTCTCGGGCGGCCAGCGCCAGCGCGTGGCCATCGGCCGCGCCATCGTTCGCAAGCCCGAGGTCTTTCTCTTCGACGAGCCGCTGTCCAACCTGGACACCGCGCTGCGCGTGAAGATGCGCTACGAGTTCGCCAAGCTGCACGAGCAGTTCAAGACCACGATGGTCTACGTCACCCACGACCAGGTCGAGGCGATGACCTTGGCCGACCGCATCGTCGTGCTGCAGGCCGGGCGCATCGAGCAGGTGGGCGCGCCGATGGCGCTGTACGAACACCCCTGCAACCTCTTCGTCGCCGGCTTCATCGGCAGCCCGGGGATGAACTTCATACCCGCCACGGTGGTCGAGGCCGCGGCCGGCGGCGCCGGGGTGAAGCTGCGCGGGGGCGAAGTCCTGCGCTGCGCCGTCGATGCCCGCGCCGCGAAGGTCGGCGATACCGTGACCCTGGGCGTGCGTCCCGAGCACCTGCAGGCCGGCGTGGCCGACAACGCGCTGCAGACGCAGGTGACCTTCGTCGAGTCGCTGGGCAGCATGACCTACGCCTACTGCAGCAACGCGGGCGTGGATGACGTCATCACCTGCGCCGTCGGGGGCGACCGCCGCATCGGCAGCGGCGATGCGCTGCCGCTGGGCGTGCCGGTGGGCAGGACCTACCTCTTCGACGCCGAAGGCCGCGCCTTCCCCCGCCTGGCCGCGGAAGAGCACCGGCATGCCGCCTAGCGCGCGCTGGGCCGGCGCGCTGGCCGCCTGCCTCCTGGCGACCGCTGCGGCACAGGCGCAGACACCGCTGCGCCTGCTGGTCTGGATCAACGGCGACAAGGGCTACAACGGCCTGCAGAAGGTGGGCGACGCCTTTGCGCGCGAGACCGGCGTGCAAGTGGTCGTGCAGCACCCCGAAGGCGCACCCGACAAGTTCACCGCCGCCGCCGCCGCCGGCAAGGGCCCGGACATCCTGTGCTGGCCGCA
>CAIWPS010000144.1 GCA_903914615.1 uncultured beta proteobacterium
GCCTTGCACAAGCCCTTCTGTCGCCTGCTGCGCTTCAAGCGCTTCACCGACAACCCGAAGGCGCTGGACCTGATGAAGTCGCAGCCCACCGTGCTGGTGGTGGCACCGCTGTCGGGCCACCACTCGACGCTGCTGCGAGACACCGTGAAGAGCCTGCTGCAGACGCACAAGGTCTTCATTACCGACTGGACCGACGCGCGCATGGTGCCCCTGGACGCCGGCCCCTTCACGCTGGACGACTACGTCGAGTACGTGCAGGAATTCATCCGCCACATCGGACCGAACGTGCACGTGATCTCGGTCTGCCAGCCCACCGTGCCGGTGCTGGCCGCCGTCTCGCTGATGGCCAGCCGCGGCGAGGCCACGCCGCTCACGATGACGATGATGGGCGGCCCCATCGACGCCCGCCGCAGCCCCACCGCCGTCAACAACCTGGCGATGAACAAGAGCTACAGCTGGTTCGAGAACAACGTCATCTTCCGCGTGCCCGAGAACTTCCCTGGCGCCGGCCGCCGCGTCTACCCCGGCTTCCTGCAGCACACGGGCTTCGTGGCGATGAACCCCGACCGCCACATGACGAGCCACTACGACTACTTCCGCGACCTCATCCGCGGCGACGACGACAGTGCCGAGTCGCACCGCCAGTTCTACGACGAGTACAACGCCGTGCTGGACATGCCGGCCGAGTACTACCTGGACACCATCAAGACCGTGTTCCAGGACTTCGCCCTCGTCAACGGCACGTGGGAGGTGAAGGGCGAACCGGTGCGGCCGCAGGACATCACCGGCACGGCGCTGCTGACGGTCGAAGGCGAGCTTGACGACATTTCCGGCGCCGGCCAGACGCGCGCCGCGCACGACCTGTGCGCCGGCATCCCGAAGTCGCGCCAGTTCCACTACGACGTCGAAGGCGCGGGCCACTACGGCATCTTCTCGGGCCGCCGCTGGCGCGAACTGGTCTACCCGCAGGTGCGCGACTTCATCGCCCGCTACGACAAGGCGGCGGCCGCGCCCAAGGCCTTGGCGTCAGCAACGCCTGCACCCGCGGCGAAGAAGACGCGCAAGCCCCGCGCTTGATAATCGGGGGGTGACCGCCCCGACCCTCGCCGCCCCGCTGGCCGAAAGCCTCGACGCCGCACTGCCGCAGACGCAGTGCACGCGTTGCGGCTACCCCGACTGCCGCAGCTACGCCAGGGCGATGGCCGATGGCGAGGCCGACATCAACCGCTGCCCGCCCGGCGGCGCCGAAGGCATCGAACGCCTGGCCGCCCTCACCGGGCGGCCGGTGCGGCCCCTGGATGCCGGGCACGGCACGGAAGGCCCGCGCGCCGTGGCCCTCATTGACGAGGACTGGTGCATCGGCTGCACGCTGTGCATCAAGGCCTGCCCGGTGGACTGCATCGTCGGCGCTTCCAAGCTCATGCACACCGTCATCGGGCCGCTGTGCACGGGCTGCGAACTCTGCCTGCCGGTGTGTCCGGTGGACTGCATCGCGATGGTTCCGGTCAGCGGCACGCGCACCGGCTGGCAGGCCTGGAGCGCAGCGCAGGCCGACGAGGCCCGCGAACGCTATGCCTTCCACCGCCTGCGCGTCGAACGCGACGCGCGCGAGAACGACGCGCGCCTTGCGGCCAAGGCGCAGGCCAAGCTGGCCGACCTGGCCGCGCACAGCAAGCTCACCGACCCCGCGGCGCTGCAGGCCAAGCGCGCCGTGATCGAGGCGGCCCTGGCGCGCGCCGCGGCCCGCCACAAGCCCGCGCCCGCCGATGAAGCCTGAGGCCATCGAGCCCTTCTTCGCCACGCTCGCCGCGGCCAACCCGCAGCCGCAGACCGAGCTGCAGTACACCAGCGTCTTCGAACTGCTGGCCGCCGTGCTGCTGTCGGCGCAGGCCACCGATGTCGGCGTCAACAAGGCGACGAAGCGGCTGTTCGCGCTGGCGCCGACGCCGCAGAAGATGCTTGACCTCGGCCTGGATCAGGTCACCGAGCTCATACGCACCATCGGTCTCTTTCGCACCAAGGCGAAGAACCTGCTGGCCACCTGCCGCATCCTCGTCGAGCAGCACGGCGGCCGCGTGCCGCGCTCGCGCGAAGCGCTGCAGGCCCTGCCCGGCGTCGGCCGCAAGACCGCCAACGTCGTGCTCAACGTCGCCTTCGGCGAGCCGACGATGGCGGTGGACACCCATGTCTTCCGCGTCGCCAACCGCACCGGGCTGGCGCCCGGGCGCAATCCGCTGGAGGTCGAGACGCGGCTGCTGCAGCGCATCCCGCCGCGCTACCTCGAAGGTGCGCACCACTGGCTCATCCTGCACGGCCGCTACGTCTGCCTGGCGCGCAGCCCGCGTTGCGATGCCTGCGCCGTGCGCCGCTGGTGCGACGAGGGCGCTTCTACAATGCCCCAGGGGGAGTCACGCTGAATGAGCAAGCTCGAAGACCTCGCTGAACGGGTGGACCGGCTGGTGCTGCGGCACCAGGAACTCAAGCGCACCAGCACGCTGATCGAACAGCAGCTGGCCGCCGTCTCGGCCGAACGCGACAGCCTGCGCTCGCGTCTGGCGGCGGCGCGCGCGCGCATCGACGCGCTGCTCGAACGCCTGCCCGCCGACGGCCAGGCCGGCGGGAGCGGCGCATGAAGCAGGTCGAGGTGTCCATCCTGGGCCAGGTCTACATGCTGGGCTGCCCCGAAGGCGGCGAGGCGCTGCTGGCCACGGCGGTGGCCAGCGTCGACAAGGAAATGACCTCGATCCGCGATTCCGGCAAGGTCAAGGCGCGCGAACGCATCGCCGTGCTGGCGGCGCTGAACGTGGCCTACCAGCTGGCCGAACGGGGCGCCGCACCGCCACCCCCCGTGCCCGCCGCCAGGACCGTGTCCGCCGACGGCAACGTGGACCTTGACGCGCTGCTGCGCCGGGTCGATGCGGCGCTGGGCGACGACGGCCATCTTCTGTGATTTCCAACGCAGCCGCAGGGTCACACGCGAGGTCTAGAATGTTCTCGTCCGTCGTGTTCGCGTGAGCTCAATATTTCCTTGAACCGATGCTCATTGAGCCAGGGCTTGGAACATCGCTGAGCTGGTGTGATCGTCTCGCGTCAGATGAACCCGAAGCCCAGCTGACCTCGCCCACCTGAACTTCCCTGAGGGTTCAGGAATGCGGTTCACGGCTCACGGCGGACACCCTCACTTCCCCGCTCGCCCATGCCCGCCTACTGGTTGATGAAGAGCGAGCCCGCCGAGGCGTCCATCGACGACCTGGCCCGCGCCCCGCAGCAGACCCTGGCCTGGACCGGCGTGCGCAACTACCAGGCGCGCAACTACATGCGCGACGTCATGCGGCCGGGCGATGGCGTGCTGTTCTATCACTCGTCCTGCCCCCAGCCGGGCGTTGCCGGGCTGGCGCGCATAGCCGGCGGCCTGGCGCCTGACACGACGCAGTTCGACCCGGCGAGCCCCTACCACGACCCCAAGGCCAAGCCGGCGCAGCCGCGCTGGCTGCAGATCGACGTCACGCTGGTGCGCAAGACGCGGCTGCTGTCGTTGGCCGAGATGCGTGCGGCACCGTCGCTGGCGACGATGCTCGTCCTCAAGCGCGGCAACCGGCTGTCGATCACGCCGGTGACGGCGGCGGAGTGGCAGGCCGTGAAGGCCTTGCTGGGCCCGCTGGCTCCGCCGGCCGGCCGCGAAGGCTGAATCGCGCTTGGACCTCGGCCCCGGGCTCATCGCCGAACTGCTCGCCCTGGGCACCGTGGCCGGCTTCCTGGCCGGGCTGCTGGGCATCGGCGGCGGCATGATGATGGTGCCGGTGATGAGCTTCATCCTCAGCCACCGCGGCGTCGCTTCGGGGCCGGCGGTGAAGATGGCCATTGCGACCTCGATGGCCACCATCCTCTTCACCTCGCTGTCCAGCGTCCGCGCGCACCACCGCCTGGCCAATGTGCGCTGGCCCATCGTGAGCGCGCTGGCGCCGGGCATCGTGGCAGGCAGTCTGGTGGCCGGCGCCGGTGCCTTCGCCCTGCTCAAGGGGCAGGGGCTGGCGCTGGTGTTCTCGGCCTTCATCGGCTGGAACGCGCTGCAGATGCTGCGCGACCGCAAGCCGCACCCGGCGCGCGGCCTGCCGGGCTGGCGCGGCCTGGCCGCGGTCGGCGCGGGCATCGGCTTCGTCTCGGCGCTGCTGGGGGCCGGCGGCGCCTTCATGTCGGTACCCTTCATGGTCTGGTGCAACGTGCCGCCGCGCGAGGCGGTGGGCACCAGCGCCGCGCTCGGATTCCCGATCGCCGTGGCCAGCAGCGCGGGCTACGTGATCAGCGGCTGGAACGTGCCGCCGGCCCTGCCCGGCGCCTTCGGCTACCTCTACCTGCCCGCGCTGCTGGTGGTGTCGCTGGCCAGCGTGATGCTGGCACCCTGGGGCGCGCGCGTGGCGCAACGCATCGACGTCAGGCACCTGAAGCGCATCTTCGCCTTCTTCCTGTTGCTGCTGGCCGCCAGCATGCTGCAGCGGGCCTGGTCAGGCTGAGCCGCCGTCAGTTCGGCTCGAAGCGGATGGCCGCCAGCGTGACGTGGTTGCCGCCGCGCCGCTGCGCTTCCGCCAGCGCGGCCTCGCAGGCTTCCGTCAGCGCTTCCTGGGTGTGCGCGGTGTGCGGAAAGCTGGCCACCCCCATGGCCACGGTGAAGCCCAGCTCCTGGCCACCGTGAACGACGATCTGCGTTGCGCACTTGCGGCGCAGGCCTTCCATGCGCGCATGCGCGGTGGCCAGGCCGACGCCCGAGAGCAGCACGGCGAAGCGGCGTTCGTCGTAGCGGCAAGAAGCATCCATCGCGCGCGTGCCGCTGCGCAGCAGCCGGCCGACCGCCTCGAGCACGCAGTGCGCGCCCGCCGGCCCCAGGGCCAGCACCCTGGGCGCCGGCGCGTCGACCTCGATGAAGACGATGGCGAACTCGCGATGCTCGCGCTGCGAAAGGTCGACCTCGCGGCGCAGCTGGTCCTCGAAGTGGGCGCGCCGGTACAGGCCCGAGTCGGGGTCGCGCAAGGCCTGGTCGGCAATTTCACGGCGCAGCAGTTCGTTGGCCCGCTGCTGCTGTTCGATCTGCTCGAGCGCCAGCTGCAGCTGCGCCTGCTGCGCCAGCGCCGGCGCCTGGTCGGTCCAGACGCTGCACAGCCAGCGCCCGCCTTCGCCATCGGGGCCCACCACCTGGCGCAACACCGTGAACTCGCGGCGCTGGCCGCCCCAGTCGAAGCGGTGCTCGCTGCACAGGGTGCCCTCCTGGCCCAGCGCCGTCGCCTCGGCGGCACGCAGGGCGCCGGCCAGCACGGGCTCGAAGAGCTCGACATCGCTCCGCCCCAGCACTTCTTCCACGGGACGCCGCAGGAACTCGGCCATGGCGGCGTTGACGTGGACGTAGCACTGCCGCTGCAGGTCCTTCACCGCGAGCAGGTCGCCCCGCTGCTGCAGCAGCGGCGGCAGCATGGAACCGAGCAGGCGCTGCAGTTCGGTCGCAGCCAGAAGCGGTGTCGGCGGCAGGTCGAGTGTGGTCGTCATGGCGGGCAAGGTAGAAGCCTGGAGAACCTCTCGCGGACTGCACCAAACTGCGGCCGATGCCCTATCTTGGTGGTGCGAAACCGCGAGATCAAGCTTCTTCGGCATTCTGGCCCCTAATTTGACCCCGACATCGCCCGCGCCGATGACGATCAGTCACGGGCACAGAAACTGCTAACGTCCTTGCCGTGGCGCGAAGACGCGCTGCGCCCAGGTGTCGTCGCAGACGACCCGCCGGCCGAAGTGCACAGCGACGTGCGCAGCCCCTGCCCTTGTGGTCCGCTTCCGCGGCCCGGGTGGCACTGCATGTCCGCACGGAGGTCCCGATGAAGAAATCCCGCCTGGTCCTGGTCGGCAACGGCATGGCCGGAGTCCGCGCGCTCGAAGAGCTGCTGAAGATCGCCCCCGATCTCTACGACATCACCGTCTTCGGCGCCGAGCCGCACCCCA
>CAIWPS010000145.1 GCA_903914615.1 uncultured beta proteobacterium
CACGTCGGCGCGGCCGACGAGGGTGCGCGTCAGCCCGCTGGCCTGGGCGAGCAGGGTGCCGGCGGCGATGGCCAGGGCGGCGCCGATGATCAGTCTTTGCGTCTTCATGGGGTCTCCTCTTGCGGGTGGGGGCCGCAGTATCGAACCCGCCTGCACCACCGCGTCCCCTGGACAACCCGCAGCCGCGCGGGTCAGCTGGCGCGCGCCAGTACGGCCTTCATGCGCTCCAGCATCGGCGTGACCATCGGCACCGTCAGCATCGTGCTGGCCACGGCCATCAGCAGCAACGCGGTGAAGGTCTCGCTGGTGATGATCTGCTTGTCCAGCAGCACGTTCGAAAAGATGATCATGATCAGCGCCTTGGTCTGCAGCAGCCAGCCGACCAGGCTGGCCTCGCCGGGCTGCCACTTCAGCACCCGTCCGGCGACGTGGATGCCGATGAGCTTGCCGGCCACGCTGGCCAGCAGCAGCCAGGCCGCGGCGATGAAGACCGCCGCGCCGCCCACGGCCCAGTTGGTGCGCAGCCCGGTGCTGAGGAAGAACACCGGCATGACCGCCAGCAGCACGTGGTGGCGCAGCAGGTCCATGCGCTTCTGGTCGAACCAGTGGGCGTCGGTGACGGCGCCGGCCAGGAAGGCGCCGACCATGAAGTGCAGCCCGCTCCAGTCGGCACCCAGGCCGCAGGCGGCCAGCCACACCAGGCCCAGGTACCAGCGGTCGCGCTCGGGCACGCGTCGCATCAGGCGGCGGAAGAGCACGCTCGCCACTGCGAAGGCAGCGAGGAAGGCGAGCTGGCGGCCGACGCGTTCCCAGTCGGTGAGGATGAGCGCCAGCACGCCCCAGATGGCGATGTCGTCCAGGCTGGCGTAGCGCAGGATGCGCTGGCCGATGGGGCGGCGCAGGATTTCCAGCTTCTCCATGAACAGGATCAGGATCGGCAGCGCGGTGACGGCGCAGGACATGCCCACGCCCAGCACGAACTGCCAGGTCTGCCCCTGCGCGCCCACCCAGCCCGGCGTGGCCAGCATCGCGACCGCGGCGGCGCTGCCCAGCAGCAGCGGCGTGCCCAGCGCCAGCCCGGCGGTGACGCCGCTCTCGCGCCGGTGCTTCCAGGCCTGGCTGAGGTCGAGCTCGATGCCGGCGATCCACACGAACAGCATCACCGCCCACCAGGCGATGCCGTTCAGGCTCTGGATCACCGCCGGGCGGAAGACGAAGGCGTAGACCTCGGGCAGCAGGGCGCCCAGCACGCCGGGGCCGAGCAGGATGCCGATGAGGATCTGCACCACCACCAGCGGCGCCCAGTGGTCGGTGCCGCCCAGCCGCCACACCGCGTAGGGCACGGTGAAGATGATGAGCATGGCGATGAGGAAGACTTCGGTCGTGTTCATGGCCGGTCTGCGGCGGGCGGCGCGGGCAAAGGCGGCGACTCTAGCGTGGCGCCGCCGCCCGCTGGTAACAGCCGCGACTCAGACGCGGACATACACACCTCGCCGGTCCAGCCACCAGGCCAGCAGCCAGTAGGCGGCCACGGTAGCCAGCGCGTAGCCCAGCGAACCCAGCCGCGGGTCGCCGCCCCAGCCGGCGAAGCCCGCCTGGTACAGCCAGCGCAGCGGGCTCGTCCACAGCGGTGTGCCGTCTGCCTGCGTGCCGGCCTGCCAGCGCAGCAGCGCCAGCACGCGCGGCACGAAGCCGCTGAGGACGAAGACGAAGAGCGGGTTGCGGCCGAAGACCTCGAAGGCGCGCGCCCAGACGCGCTGCTCGGCCGGGCGCTGGCGGATCTCCACCACCTGCACCAGCACCGCCAGCGCCAGCATCGCCAGGCCGGTGGTGTGCAGCACGTAGCTCGGGGTCCAGATCTTCTTGTTCAGCGGCAGTTCAAGCTGCCACAGCCAGGCGGCGGCGTGCAGCGCCGTGCCCCACAGCGCCAGCCAGGCAACGAGCTCGGCGCCGGGCCTTTCGCGCGCCACCCGCTCGCCCACCCACCAGCCCAGCAGCACCTGCGCGATGGCCGGCGCGGTGCTGGCCAGGCCTTCGGGGTCGAAGGGACGGCCCTCGCCGCGGTAGAGATGGGTCTCGCCCAGCAGCGCGCGGTCGACCGCGGTGCCGAACCAGCCGTCCAGGCTGTAGGGGTCGCCGGGCGCACCGAAGGCCAGGCAGGCCGCCCAGTAGCCCAGCAGCAGCACCGCGGCGGCCACCAGCACGCCGCGCCGCGGGGCCAGCGCCACGATCACCGCCGCGGCACCGAAGGCCAGCGCGATGCGCTGCAGCACGCCCATGATGCGCAGCGTCTCCCAGGACTTCGGCACCAGCTCGCCCGCGGCGTCCCAGCGCACGAAAGGGCAGGCGTTGAGGAAGAGGCCGAGCGCGAAGATGAGCAGCGTGCGCCGCACCAGCTTCGGCCACATCACGGCCGCGCCGGCGGCGCGCAGCCGGGGCATCGTCAGCGCCAGCGCGTTGCCGACGGCGAAGAGGAAGAAGGGGAAGACGAGGTCGGTGGGCGTGCAGCCGTGCCAGGCCGCGTGGTCCAGCGGCCCGTACAGGTGGTCCCAGCTGCCGGGGTTGTTGACGAGGATCATCAGCGCCACGGTGGCGCCGCGGAAGATGTCCAGCGAACGCAGACGCGAGCTCACGGCACGGCGGCCCGGATGCTGCCTTGCGCGGCGTCGAGCCGCGCGCGCGCGGCATCGGCGGGCAGGCCCGTGGCGATCATCACGATGGCCAGCTTCACGCTGCCGCCGGCCGCGTCCAGCGCCGCCTGCGCGCGGGCCTCGTCGGCGCCGGTGGCGGCCACCGTCAGGCGCAGCGCGCGGCGCACGAGCTTGGCGTTGGTGGCGCGCAGGTCGACCATCAGGTTGCCGTGCACCTTGTGCAGCCTGACCATCACCGCGCTGCTGAAGGTGTTCAGGGCGATCTTCTGCGCCGTGCCCGCCTTCAGCCGCGTGCTGCCCGAGATGACTTCGGGCCCGGTGTCGAGCAGCACGCCGATCTCGCAGGCCGCCAGCAGCGGCGCGCCGGGGTTGTTGGCGATGGCGATGGTCAGCGCGCCGGCCGCGCGCGCGGCGGCGGCGGCGCCCAGCGCGTAGGGTGTGGTGCCCGAGGCGGCGATGAGCAGTGCCACGTCGAGGGCGCGGGGCTGCAGCGCGCGCAGGTCGGCACCGCCCTGCACGGCATCGTCCTCGGCACCTTCGACGGCGACGAACATCGCCCCCGCGCCGCCGGCCAGCAGCGCCTGTGCGCGCTCGCGCGGCCACGAGAAGGTGGGCAGCAGCTCGACGCTGTCGAGCACGCCCAGGCGGCCGCTGGTGCCGGCGCCGGCGTAGAGCAGGCGGCCGCCGGCGCGCAGCCGCAGCACCGCCGCATCGACGGCCTGCGCCAGCGCAGGCGCCGCCGCC
>CAIWPS010000146.1 GCA_903914615.1 uncultured beta proteobacterium
GGCACGCTGCGAGCACAGGCCCAGCCCGCGGCGGGCGTGACCTACGCGCACAAGATCGACAAGGCCGAAGCCGCCATCGACTGGACCCAGCCTGCGGCCGTCATCGAGCGCCGGCTGCGCGCCTTCGACCCCTTCCCGGGTGCCACCGCCGAGCTCGGCGGGCAGACGGTGAAGGTGTGGCGAGCCCGCGTCGTCGAGGGCCGGGGCACGCCGGGGCAAACGCTGCCTGCGCCCGACGGCGGGCTGCACCTGGCCTGCGGGCAGGGCGCGCTGGCGCTGCTGGAGCTGCAGCTGCCCGGCGGCCGTCGCATCGGCGTGCGCGAGTTCCTGCACCGGCACCCGCCGGCGCCCGCCTGAGCGGCGCCGCGCTCAAGCCGGGCCGCGGCCCGGCCGATAAGACCGCATAGCCGCCCGAAGCCATGCGCCGCCTCGCCATCGTCGTCCTCACCCTCCTGCCGCTGGCCGGATGCGACCAGCTGGGCATCGAGTCGGCCACGGTGGTCGCGGCGCGGCGCGAGGCCGAGGGCAAGGCCATCGGCGGCGGCTGCCGCCATGCCGCGCGCTCGGTCGAGCAGTGCTACGCGCTGAACAAGCGCGCCGACAAGGCGGCGGTGTTCGCCGGCTGGCGCGAGATGAACGACTACATGCGCGAGAACAAGATCGAGGCCCAACCCGCGCCCCCGGAGGCCACGACCGAGGTCGCCGCCGCCCCCGAGGACGCCGCCGAGCCGGCGCCGGTGAAGGCGACGCCGGCGCCCAAGAAGGCGCACTGACCGCCGGGCCTGCCTGCTCGGGTGCCTGCGGGCTGCAATCCGTCGGCGCCTGGGGCATTGCGTCGCGCCACGCTTGCCGCCGCTGCGGCCTGCGCGGCACATTCCAGGCACCGTCATCCAGGAGCCTGCCATGTCCGCCAGCCGCCGCACCCTCACCCTCGCCCTGCTCAGCCTGGCCTGCGCGCCGCTGTTCGTCCAGGCCGCCACGCTCGGTTCAGGCAAGTCCGTGACCGAGACGCGCACGGTGCCCGAATTCCAGGCCATCGCGCTGGCCGGCGCGATGGACCTGCTGGTACGCCAGGGCGCGCAGCAGCTGCAGGTGCAGGCCGAGGACAACCTGCTGCCCTTGCTGGAAACGGTGGTCGAGAACACCTCGCACGGCGCGACGCTGCTGGTGCGCTGGAAGAAGGGCATCAACGTGTACACGCGTGGCAAGGTGCTGGTCACGGTGTCGGTGCCCAGGCTGGCCGCGCTGTCGGCCGCCGGTGCCGGCGACATGAAGATCGAATCGTTCACCACGCCGGCGCTGCAGGTCGCGCTGTCGGGCTCGGGCGACGCCTGGCTCGAAGGACTGAGCACCGACGAGTTGGGCGTGCGCATCTCGGGCAGCGGCGACGTGCGTGGCAGCGGCAAGGCCACGAAGCTGAAGGTCGGCATTGCCGGCAGCGGTGACGTCCGGCTGGCGGACCTGCGAGCCGACGACGTGACGGTGAAGATCGCCGGCAGCGGCGACGCGGCGGTCAACGCCAGCAAGACGCTGGAGGTCAGCATCGCCGGCAGCGGCGACGTCACCTACACCGGCAATGCCTCCTTGAAGAGCTCGGTCGCCGGCAGCGGCAGCGTGAGCAAGAAATAGCGCCAGCGCGTCGCTGCGCCGTCGTGACAGCGCGGGGACGGCTGTAAGGTGATCGGGCCTGCGCTTCATGGCCGGACTTATCGCCGGGAGCGTTCTAACCGCGCCTGATGCCCTTCCTCCCTCAGACCCCCACCTGTCGACTCTAACGTAGATAACCCAGCCGCCCTCATTCTCATGAAAATGTATATGACGATGAGCCACTTCCAAGCCCCACCCGAAGGGCCTCCCGGCCGCCGCGCCGAGGTCTATTGGTGCGCGAGGGAGCCGTAATAGATGGCGTTCAGTCAGCAATACACTCATGCAGATCACGAATGTCTGTGCGCTGGCTGCTCCAGGCGGCCAGATGTCCCCAGGCCGTCTAGAGCCGGACTTCGACCCGACGTAGCACCGGGAGCCGCAAAACCCCCGCAAAACAGGGTGTGTTATACAGTTCCTCCGGAAAAGTTAATAGCGACAAGGACTTGGCGCAACTTTGCGCCGGCAAGAGCCTCTGATTCGTGACTAGGACCGCTCCAGAGCAAGCCTTTAGGCTGGGGGCTTGGAGCCTCCCGCCAGCGCTCTGCAGCCTAGGCTCAGCCTCTGCAGGCGGGCCACCCCGGACGGCATCACCGCCGGACGCAACGCCATCCGAGTGATCCTCAGACAGCGATCCCTCCCTTGATGGCTGGTCCGAGGCCGCCCGCCCGAGACCTGCGGACATGAAGCGGGCCCGGCATCGAGGCTGGCTCGGCAAGGCTCGCGCGGCAGCGCCGGCCCGGCGGATCCGGGACTGCCGGAACTGGGTGTTGGCTGGTCGTTCAGCCCGGCCAGCGCCTCGTCGAGTGAGCCTTGCCGCCCCAGGACAGCCCGCGGCCGACGCAGGAAGTGTCTACGAGTGCACCACTCTGGTGATCGTCACAAGTAGACCGGAAAAGTCATTCGCAACAACGGCTTAGACCGGAGTGCAACTACCGGGATCGGCCGAGGTGTAGATGATGGCCTAAGCCACACGAGGCACGTGAGTCGCCGCTAACGTGCTCCCAGCGTCGATCCCAGCGTCCGTTACGGGCGACGTCCGAACTCGCCTCGGGACAGCATGTCGCGCGCCAGGTCCTGGGACTCAGGAGACCCCGATCGCCCGGCCCCAGCCGGCGGCGGCGCGCAACTGTCGGCGGGCGGAGGTGGCGAGGTGTTTGGCAGCCGTGCTGTCACGCTTGGCTGGCGCAGTTGGCAGCCGATGCCAGCCTTTGCCGCAGCCGTGGCTCGGGATAGAACCTTGCCCGAATTCTGCGCGTCAATCAGGGTGAGAACCGTGCCAGAAGGATGCTGCTGCAACCGGTCTGGTAGCTGTTGGAAAGGCGCCCCGACTGGCGACAATCGCCAGCGTGATCCCGTCCACCGCCGCCCTGCCGACCTGGCGCCACCCCGAGTTCGTGCGCGGCGCGCGCGAAATGTTCGGCACCGCCATCGGCATCGCCGCCTGGGGCCTGATCACCGGCGTCGCCATGGGCAAGAGCGGCCTGCCGCTGGCGCTGATGGCTTTCATGTCGCTCGTCGTCTTCGCCGGCAGCGCGCAACTGGCCGTGCTGCCGCTGCTGGCCGGCGGCGCGCCGGTGTGGGTGGTGTGGGCGACGGCGCTGTGCGTGAACCTGCGCTTCGTTATCTTCAGTGCCCA
>CAIWPS010000147.1 GCA_903914615.1 uncultured beta proteobacterium
CGACCTCGCCCTGCATGTTCCGCCACTGGTGATCGTTGATTTTCCCGGCCGCGCGATCGGCCGTGATCTGGTCCAGGCGCGACTGAGCTTCGGAGGCGCCACCTTGGAAGCGGGTGCCATGGCCCGCCTCGCCGGCAAAGCGGCCCTCCGCGTTGGCGGAGCCCAGCGCGTGCATCATCTTGAGGTAGGCGGTGGTGCCGATCGCCGTCTCGAGTGCGCGCTGGCTCTCTGGCGTGATGCCAAACTGTTTGGTGGCAAGCTCCCAGCCGCGCGCGGCCAGTGTCGAATTCTCCTGGAACTTGGGGCCCCACTCGCGTTCGAGGTCGAGCACGCCCGCCTCGCTGGCCGCGTCCTCGCGTGCGCGCAGGCTCGCCTCGGCCGCCTGGATGGCAGACTCGTAGCCCTTGACGAGCGCGCTGGCCATGCGCGGTGGCACGCCGTTGGCGTGGAACATCTTCTGAACCTCGGCCGTGAACTCCGGATAGGGGTTGTTCTCCGGCACCGGCAGCTGGTAGCCGTCCGGCGACTCCGGCACGCCCATGGCCTTGTTCCACGCGGCGCGGCCCACGTCGTCGGGCTTGACCAGGTTGCCCTGCGGGTCGTACTCGTCGCGCGGGATCGGCACGACGTTATGGCCCCGCGTGCGCTCGAGCTCGCGGTAGGACTTGGCGAGCTCGTAGGGGTCCGCGTAGTTCTTGTTCGCTACGAAGTCGCGGACCTCCTTCTGCTCTGGCTTGTCCCAGCCGTTCCAGAACGCGTTGGCGCGGTCCTGAGCGGATCCGGAGCCGGCGGGCGGAGCTCCGCCGGCAGGGACTGCGGGGGCACCAGGCGGCGGAGCTCCGCCCGCGCCTGCGGCCCCAGGTGCTCCGGCGGCAGGGGCAGCGGCAGCGCCACTAAGGACGTCCGAGGCGGTTCGGCTCATGGGTCTCTCTCCAGCTGATGGCATCGTTGATGATTTCGAGCATGTCGCGCTGCCCGAGCTTGCGGAACGTCCGCGCTATGTCCGTGGCCCCCGCGTCGGTCGTCTCGCACTTGGGCAGCCCACGGCCGGCGAACGTCTCCAGGTAGTGCAGCATGACGTTGCCTTGTGGCGTGCGGGCCTCCGGAGTGCCAAAGGCCTCGGTAAAGGCCTGGCGGACCTCGCGGCGGTACGCATTGCGCTGCGCCTGCGCGAGCAGGTTGTCAGCTTCAACGGGGCGGTCCTGGTCAGTCACAGACCGCAGAGGTTATGTCTAGACCCGCGGGGTTGCAAGGGCCATGCGGTGCGCGCGCAGTTCCTCGACGAGTGCGAGCAGGGCCTTGGCGACGGCGCGGTCCGCCTCGACGTCGGCCGCCTGGTTGGCCAGCACCTTCTGGAGCTCACGCTCCATGGATCCGTGCAGGGCATGCATGGCACCGGTGACGAGGCCTGACACGTGGGCCGGGTTCTGGCCCTCCTCGAGCGCGGCAAGCCTGCGCTCGTGCTCGTCGATGCGGAAGTGCGCGTCCTCGATGCCGCCAGCCTTGAGTCCGGGCCGCGGCCGCGGCGCGCGCGCGGGTGGTGGCGGCGGTTCCATGCCGCCACCCATGGCGGCGGGATCGGCTGGCGCGCTGGCGGTGGGGTTGGGGCCTGGCGCGCCGCCGGCGAGGGTGAGCGGGTTGTTGCCGCCGAGGGTGAGCTCACCGGAGTTAGGGCCCGAATCGAGGGGGGGCATGCGGCTCATGGTCAGCTGTCCACGTTGGGGAAGGGGAAGGGGCGGCGCATGGGGGTCACGAGCATGACGGAGTTGGGGGACATCGTGACCGTCGCCGGCAGGGAGCTTGCGATTTCCACGCCGGCCAGGACCGCCGTCACGTTGAGCGTGTAGGTGCCTGGCGCGGTCTTAACGCCCGTGCTCGAGTTGTAGCTGGCCTCGGTCAGTCCGGTGACGGTCGCCCGGCGGCCACTGGCCACGTTCTGGTTGAGCGCGCCGTTGACGTAGACGTTGTAGCTGGTCGGGACCGAGGCCGGGAACTCCTGCCAGGCGAGTTGCAGCGCGCCGTTGCCCGCGTCGTAGACGTCCAGCTTGCGTGACGCGTAGGTCATGCCGCATTGGGCACGGACGGCGCGCCGGGTGAGCCGCCAGCCTGGCTCGCCAGTTGCGCGGCGCTGGCGAGTTTCTGGACACCGGCGGCCACCTGCGGCGCCTGCGCGGCGGCGGCGGACTGCTGCTGTTGCTGCGCGGCCTGCTCGAGCAGGTCCTGCACCTGCTCCTCGGAGCGCAGGAGCTTCGCGGGGCAGCCGCGGATGTTGGCCATTTCGCGGGCCGCGTCGTGGAAGTCCAGCGTAAAGAGCACGGTCTTGTCGAGGTTGGCCATCTGCGCGAGGTCGGCCACGGTGTTCATGATGGCAGTGCCCTCCTCGGCGCGCATCGCGCGGGCCAGGGGGCTTGTGTAGATCACGCACAGGCCGCGGCCGGAGCGCTTGAGTGGGTCCGGCACGGGGGGCAGCTGGCCCGCATCCATGAGCAGCTGGAATTCCCGGTGAACGATGGGGCCCAGGAATTCGGACTGCTGCCGGCCCATGGCGGGTGCGATGAGCTCGCCCTTTTCCTGAGCGCGCAGCAGCGCCTCGGTGGCGGTCATGTTGGGGTTGTCGACGAGAATCTGAAACAGCGTATTGAGGAAGGTGTCGCGGATGGTCGCGCGGGTATCGCCCTGGATTTCCTTGCCGACATCGAACCGGCCCTTGCTCTCGAACGCGATCGCGAGCGGCTTGCCGTCCTGGCTGACCATGCCGTAATTCGCGGCACCCGCGCGCTGGTTGAACGGCGATATGACGCTGTCCTCGGCGAGCAGTACGGGCGGGTCCAGCGCCTTCTGGCCCGCGCGGAGCACGGTCTTGACGAGCTCGTTGGCGGTGCGGATGTCCGCGAGCGCGGACTGGCCAGGGCCACGCCCGTAATGCTCGCGGGGTGCTACGCGGTAGCGGCCGATGCCGATGGGCCAGGACCTGTAGCCGGCGCGCTCGAGCACCGACTTGTCGCCCAGGTAGACGTACCAGCACTCGAAGCGCATGCCACGTGGCCCCATGGCGCCAGGCTCGTGCTCCGGGTTGGTCTTGGTGACGTGCAGGAACTCGAACTCCTGGTAGGGGTCGCCGGAAGCGAACGCGCGCGCGATCGGCGCCGGCACGTGCTCCACGCCGCCCCAATGGTCGATGGCTTGCTTTGCGGTGTAGCGGAATTTCCGGTCGACGCGGTCGATGACGCCGCAGTGATTCGGGGCCCAGCAGATTTCGGACAGCGGCAGCGCGCGGTAGCGCAGGTTACGGCCAGGGACCTCGTCGACGAACAGGGCATCGTTGCCGAACGCGCCGAGCGACATGTAGCACTCATCGGTCTGGCTCGCGAAGTTGGCTTCGGGATGGTAGCGGCAGGCGAACATTATCTTGGTGCACTGGTCGAGCCACCGCGCGATCGCCGGTGACTCGTCGAGCTCCGGATCGCCGGTCGAGAGCTTGTGCCACAGGCCACTGCGTGGCGTGAGCATGGCTTCCATCGCGGCGGCGAAGCGCTCGTTTGCGGTGATGGCGGTGGAGTCGAAAACGCGGGTATTGCGGTTCACGCCCTGCGCGTACTCGCCAATGAAGTTGTCCCAGGCGGGCATGATGTATTGCGCCGAGACGTTCCACAGGCTGCGGAAGTTTGCCTGTTTCTGCCACAGGGCCTCGTGCTCGCGGGCCAGCTGCGCGCCTTCTTCGCTCATTAGTGCAATGCCTTGATGGGGGCCATCGCCAGCCCGTAGACGTGGAAGGCCTCGAGCACGGGCCAGGGGTTGCCGCGTTTGCGGGCCTCGTGGCAGTCCGCGATGAGGAGCTCGTGGTTGGCGACGATGCCAAAGCCGCCGGCTTCAATGTAGTCCAGGACCTCCAGCGCCTCGGCCTCCGAGAGCGTGACGGCAAAGGTGCTCAGCTGGTAGCCGGTGCGCACCGCGTAGTCGCGCAGTACCTGCGCTTTCTCGAGCGCGGCGGGGGCCTGCATCACGTGCCCAGCTGCGTGCGGCCGGTGACGCTGGCGCCGTTGGAGGAGTTGGACGCGCCGGCGAAGATGGTGGAGAGCACGCCGCGCCTGGCGCGCAGCTGGTCGGCCGTGGTCTGGGAGGCGTTGAGGGCCGCGTTGGGGTCCACGGTCGGGGGCGGTGGGACGTTCTGCGCGGGTGAAAACCCGAACGTCGAGCGCAGGTTATCGCGTTCGCTATCCCAGTTCCGGCCCGGCTTCCAGGGCTGGAAGGAGTTACCGACGTCCTGCTTTACGCGGTTGAAAGACACGAGGGGGCCCTCCCGGATGGTGCCCGGAGGGTCGCGCAGCCGGCCGGCACAATCAAGTCAGGGTGTAGGCGGGGCGGGTGCGGCCACGGGCGGACAGGGGGCCATTGATGACGACGCGGCCCTCGCCGGTGCCGAGCATGCGGTACTGGTCTGCCTCGCACACGTGCGATACCTGGTTTTTCTCCGGTGTGGAGTGGTAGCGCTCGTCGCCCAGGACCTGGATGCGCTTGAAGCGGTATTGCCCGGACATCCCGCGGCGCAGGGTGGGCACGGCCGTGGGGTGTATCTGGTAGCCCGCCTCGCCGTCGATCAGCCGGGCCATGGCCTGCTTGTGGGCCTCCTGGCGCACGGTCGTGGAGTTGGTCTGCGCGGGCCGGGCATTGATGCCGTTGGCCTGGAGGATCTTGAAGCACGTGATTTCATCGTCGGCCTGCGCGGCCGCGGAGCCGGCGGGGTCGCCGGTGATGGTGCCTATGTCGAATTGCGAGCAGTACTGGTTGAGGAAGCCCTTGAGCACGTCCGCGAACTGTTTGGCGCCCATGTGCTCCGTGACGACTTCCCAGCGCACGCGGTGGATGCCGGTAAACGAGCGCTGGCCAATGGTGGCAGCAGGGGTGAGCCCGAAGTCGATGCCGATGTCGATGGGCAGGCGGGTATTGAGCTCGAACTCACGCACGTGCAGGTACTCGCGGAACTCCGGATAGACGGGGCGGCCATCCTGCACAAACCCGTATTCGCCGCGGATGTAGACCTTGCGCCATTCGTCGGACTTGCCGGCCGAGAGCTTGGCGTAGTAGTCGCGGGGCAGGTTCGGGAGGTTCTCGGCGTCGGGGCTGTTGGCGTCGGGCTGCGCGAAGAACTCGAACAGCGGCTGCCGCTTGCCGAGCAGGCCCGCGTCGCGCATTTCGGCCTCGGCGCGCTTCACCGAGCCGACCATTTCCGCATTGCGCTGGGTGCTGGTGTCCTGCTCTGCGAGCACGTACCACCAGTGATCGACCTCCGGCGGGTTGGTGTCCATGATGATCTGCGGATTGACGCAGCCGCCATCGCGCACGGGTGGGAACCGGCCGACGCGGCCGGTGAGGCCGTCGATGACCTCCTTGGCGATTTCGCGGGCCTCGTTGATCCACGCGGCGGTGATTTCGAGCGAGAGCACCTTCTTGACGTCCGCCGGCCGATCGAGCGCGAGGAAGATGACCTCCATGTCGAGGCCCGGCGCGGCCCTGGTGCCAGCGATGCGGATGTGGTGCGTGGGTGGCCCCTGGCTGACCCAATGGCCGAGCGTGTCTGGAATCCACTGGTGCCAGGTCTTGATGGTCGTCGTCTTGAGCTCGCTGTAGGTGTTGCGCACGACGAGGAAGCGCGAGCGGCGCACGTGGTCTTTCTGGACCGGCTGCTCGAGGGCCTTGAGGAGCAGTTTCATGACGCAGCCCGTTGACTTGCCGGAGCCGAGGGGTCCCCGGATGCCGGTCACGAAGGATTCCGAGCGCAGCAGCTTGTCGACGGTGGGGCCGGGGCTCACGTAGTTGAACGTGGGGGCCAGCGCGTTTTTCTGCTCGTCAGCCACGGTGCGTGAGCCTGCGGTGCGCATCGACGCGCGCAGCGCGGTAGGCCCAGCCGGCGCGCACGAGCTCGCGCTCCGCCTCGATAAAGGCGGGACTGGTCATGTCCGTGCGGGCATCGAGCCAGGTGTCCAGTCGCTCGACGACGTCGCGCAGCAGCGCTATCTCGTGGCGCATGGGGCCTGGCTGTCTCATGTGACGGTCACCGGATGGCCTTGCCGTCAGAGGCGGCGATGTTGATCGTCAGGGTGCCCCCCTGGCCGGGGTCTATCTGCTTGCGCAGGCCCAGCAGGTCGGAGGCGAGCGTGAGCGCGGCCACCTTGGAGTAGCGCTTCATCTTGGACACGGTGCCGATGGCGACGCCGTCGACGCGTGTCTCGTCCATCTCAAGGCTCGCAATCAGGGCCCGCTGGTCGCGCGTGAGCTCGTGGGGCCGCTTGAGCGCGCCACTGGCGTCATACAGGTCGCCCAGGTCGCCGAACGCCAGGAGCGCGACCTCGCGGGTGACGTTCTCGGCGGTGAGCGACAGCCGATCGAGCATGCGCGCCTGCCGGCTCGCAATATCGGCCGCGACGCTAGGGATAGCCAGCAGGCGGCTTCCCGTGACGCCCAGGGCCTTTGGCGTGCCCGTGTAGCCGGCGCGCTTTGCGGCGCCCGTGGCGTTGAGGTCGATCACGTACTCCGCGGCGAATAATTTCCGCCGGGATTCGGATTTGGTTTCCACCTTGCGCTTAGGGTGCGGCTTCTTGGCCATCTGTTAGTCCGTATGTTTGCAACGTCAGTTAGCGGGAGAGCCGGTAGATGCAGGCCCGGAAATTATCGCGTCCCCGCAAACCCGCGCTTTCGCGGAGGGGATTAATTCCCCGGCAATTCGCACTCCCTGCTGCTTGAGGTCCTGGTTGGTGTGGGCATAGACCATGGTCTGGCGCAGGGTGGAGTGGCGCAGGATCGCCTGGACGGTGGGGGCACCGACGCCGGCGGCAAATAATCGGGTGGCGAGTCCGTGGCGAAAGGCATGGAAGCCGGCGCGGGGGATGCCCAGCGCCTTGAGGAGCGGGTGCAGGGTGTACTGGCGGATGTAGTCCGCCTCCCACGGGCGGCCGTTGCGGTGGCGGAAGATGAGCTCTCCCACGAGGGTGCCGTCATCGTGCGCCGCGAGGTACCCGGCGAGGCCGATGGCGAGGTCTGGGGCCATGGGTACGGCACTGACGGAGGCGGCGGTCTTGCAGGCATGGAGCTCGCCGCGGGTGGCGCTGCGCCGGACGTGCAGGAGGTTTTGCTCGTGGTCGATGTCAGCCCAGCGCAGGCCCAGGGCCTCGCCGATCCGCAGGCCCGCGTAGGCCAGAACGGCGAACAGCAGGCGCGGCAGGCCCTGCGAGTGCTCGAGGATGCGTGCGACGTCCTCCGGGCTGAAACAGCGGTAGGCGACGAGCTCGCGGTTCTGGCGCGGGTAGAGCAGGACGCCGACGGGGATGGGCCGGCAGGCGAGGCCCTCGCTGGTGGCGCGCTTGAGCATGAGGCGCAGGAGCGCGATGTTGCTGCGCACGGTGGAGGGTGCCAGGCCCTCGCGGCCGAGCGTGGTGATGAGGTCCTGCACGAGCCGCGTGCTGAAGTCATCGAGCCAGGTGTCGCGCAGGTGGGGGAGCAGGTGCGAGTTGAGCCGGCTGCGGACAGTTACGGCGGTCTGGGGGCGCACGAGGCCCTCGACGTAGCGGTTGAGGTATTCGGCGGCGTAGCGGCCAAAGGTCACGCGTGAGCCGATGGGGCGGGTGCCGGCGCCGGTGTTGGCGAGCAGGCGGTCCGCCTCGGCACGGGCGGCCTGGCGGGTGCGCAGTTCCGAGCGGGGCCCGACGCGCAGGCGGACGGAGGGACGAGCGCCACCCGTCGCGTCAGGCTCCCCCCGGAGGGTCAGGACCCACTGGCGCCCTTCCAGGCGGAGGGCTCCGCGCTGGCGCCGGCGCCGGGGTTCCATGTCAGGTGTCGTCGTCCTGGTAGGCCTTCATGCCGACGACTTCGGCCGCGGTGCGGCGGCGTTTCTCGGCGGGCTTCTCGCCCAGGCGCGTGCCGCGCTCCTTCATCGGCGAGCGGTCTGCCGGCATGCGTGCCTTCTCGTGCCGCTCGCGGCCTTTGGTGGCCATGCTGGCCATGCGCTTGTCGCCATACTTGCGGCGGCCGATGTAGGCTGCGAGCGCGCCGGGATTGGTCACGCCCGGTCGGTGCGAGAGCTTGCCCTCCATGGCCTTGAACCGGCCGCCGCCGCCGGGCTTCATGCTGTCCATGTCACGCCTCCAGGTTGGTCAGGTTGGTATCGCCGGCACGGTTGCCGATGATCGGGTGCCGGCGCCAGTTCTGGCCGGATACCTGACTGTAAGCGTTGAGCGCGGCGACCGCCATCGCGCGCAGTTCCTGCGGGCTGACGGGGCGGCCCTGGTCGTGATCCCATTCCGCGTTGGCGACGAGCTCCAGGCCCGTGCGCAGGGCATCGACGGCGAGGCTGAGCTTGCGGTTGCCCTCCGCGAAGTTGTGGGCCGCCTCGCGGGCCGCCTCGAGCGGGTCTGGCAGGCCCAGGGAGGGTTTTTCGCCGGGAGCGGTTTTCTTGCGGGTGGCCATCAGGGGCCCTCGGTCTTGCGGGGACGGCCGGGGCCGCGCTTTTCAGGCTGCGGCTCCGGTTCGGATTCGGCAGGGGCGAGCTTCGCCAGGCCCCGGCGGGTGCGATCGAAGCGCGGGTCTGCGGCGCTGACGTCATGCCCGAGCCGCTCGAGGATGAGGTTGGTCACGTCGGTGGCGTTGTCGAGCCAGGCATCGCCGCCGAGTGCCTCGAGCGCGCCGGGCTCGAGCTCAGGCAGGCAGCTCACGTAGGACCGCAGTCGCTGGAACAGTTCCGCGACGCCACGCATGGTGCGCTCGCGGATGAGTACCGGCTGCTTTAGCACGGCACCCCCGGTGGGGCAAACTCCCCGCACCCGTCCGTGGGGTCGATCGGCGGCCACAGGCCGGCGAGGCCGATCGCGCCCGGCTGCTTGCCCGGCAGCAGGTGGAGCACGGCCGGGTGGCGGGTGCAGATGAGGCCCGTGGCGCCCAGCTGTTGGGCCATGCGGCTATGGCGGCACTCGGCGCAGGTGGGTCGGACGTCGGTCATGCCATGCGCTCGCACAGCAGGTAGGCCTCGCGGCTCTGGATTTCGCTGAGCGCGTTGTCCCTGGCGATCGCCTTGCCGACGACCGCGTCAAAATTCGCGGGTGTGACGCACGCGGAGTACCCCACGCCCGAGTACCCGTTGCGCACGGTCAGGCAGCAGACCGTGACCTGCGTGCCGGGGAATACGTGGTACTGCTCCGTGACGATGAGCGACTCGCAGTGTGCGCGGCTCACGGTCGCGCTGCCGGTGGGCTGGGTCATGGCTTGCCTCGCGTGAGGGATTCAACGGCGGTTTGCAGGTTGCCGATAGGCCCGAGAAACTTGCCGAGCATGCGGTGCTGTTCACGAAGCGCCTCGACGATCGGGGTCTGTGCGGCCACGGTCTGGGCCATGAGGTCCGTCAGCCGATCGAGCCTGCGCGCCTGCTTGTCGACCTTGCCGTGCAGCGCTTCCACGCGGATCGGCAGCGGCGCCAGGTAGGTGTTTTGCGCGTGCACGTTGAGCTCGACGCCCCCGTACCGCTCCGCGTTGGCCTTCTCGAGCTCCTCCAGGCGCGCCGCGAGCTCGCGCAGTGCGCCCGGTACCGAGCGGGGCCGCTTCGCCGGCGCGCGTGGCGTTCGCGGCTTCACCGGCTAACGTCCGCGCGGCGCAGGATGGTCACGCGCACGCCGTAGGTTTTCTCGACGACGGCGATCTTCACCCGGCTGGTCTGCGTCATAACGCCCTTCGTGTCCTCGATGGTGACGACGTCGTCGGCTGAACCGCTGCGGTTCCACACGACGAGAAAGTCCGCACGGTAGACCACACGGGGCGCGACGTCAAACGGCACTTGCCGCAGGAAGTACCGGACCTGGCCCCACTGCACCAGCTGCACGAGCTCGCGGTAGCGGTCCGCCTCGAGCTTGGAATCGAAGCGGATGCCGTTGCAGACCGTCGCCCGGTTCGCGAATTTCCCGCCGACGCGCTCGCTGAGCACGGGTGGCAAGTCCGCCGCACCGCCGCGCCGGCGCGCGTAGGCGGTCCAGGCGCTACGCGTCACGGGCACCCTCCGCACGGTCATAGCCACAGGCGTTTTTGGCCGCGGCCAGGGACAGGAACGTCCCGAGCGGGTGCAGCCGGGTCCCGCCCATGAGCCGCTCGACGCGGTAGGCCCTCCAGCACTCCGGGCGGATGTACGTCACCCGGTAGCCCTCCGCGTGGTGGGTCCCGAAATTTCCGAGCTCCTCGGTCCAGTCCATGGCCTTCTCCCCCTTGCCAAACTTCTCGGCTCCGCGGTCGCTGCCGCAAAGTTATCCACAGGGCTCTAGATTCTTAGGATTTGTTCTTAGTTCTAGTTCTGGTCCGCATTTTGTCCGCAATGTGTCCGCATTGCGTCCGCACCGCGTCCGCTCGCGTGGTACGCTTGCGGTCGGCGTCGACTGCCCGACGCTTCGCTAAGGTGCCGTTATGATTGTGGAAATTCGGGAGCGTTACCTGGCCGTCGACGACTTGAAGCCACTCCGGCGGGAGGAGGTCGCAGATGCCCTTAATGCCGGTGAATTGGTCTACGTCGTCCGGAGTGAACGGAGTACGGTCGAAATCATCCACAGCCTGCTCACAGGTTATCCACAGGATACTCACAGCCCCGATGGCCATGGCGACAAACGCATTATGGTCAATCGGGGTTTGAGTTCCGCCGGTGACGCGGCCCCGATCGCGGGCGGCTAACTCGCGCGCGATTCGGTGGATCCGTGCATCCAGGTAAAGGCTCTTTTCGAGCTTGACCCAGGGGCCCTGGTGGGCTGGCCGTGGGGGCCTCGTCATGGCGCCGGCGGCGTGCGCACGCGCCGATAGGACTCGTAGGCCTCGAGCCCGAGGTAGGCCAGCAGCCGGGGTCCTGGCAGCTTGCGGCCATTGAGGACCTTGCCGACAAAGGCGCCAGAGACGCCCGCCTCACGGCCGACGTCCCGCAGGGTGCGGCCGCGACAGCGGGCGGCCAGTTCGCGTTGTGCTAGGTTCATGGCGCAAGGTTAGTGCGATACCCGCTAGACCGCAACGGTTAAACTGTGCGCTGCGTCGTTGACGGCGATACCGCAGCGGTCTACCCTACGAGACGTCACAGTCACGAGGGAGTCGCATGCAATATCCCAGAATCGTCGCGCAGACCGGCCGGACCCACATTTACCGGGTCGAATGGTCGCCCAGCGCTTTCACCTTCCATGACACGCACGCGCAGTGCGTGGCTGCCATTCTCACGCGCGGGATGGTCCCGCCTATCGAGGAGTTTCCCTATGCGTCGCCTGCCGCCGTTTCATTGGACGGAGCTCCTGGCACCGGGCCTGCTGCTGGTGTTCCTGCTCCTGGTGCTGCTGGTCGTGATCCGCGGCCTGCTCGCGCAGCCGAGCCTGACGTTGTGAGCGGGGCAGGACTGGCCGCGGTGCGGCTGCTGCCCACGATGACGCTCGAGCAGGCGGATGCGTGGTGCCAGGCTAACCGCATGGCACTGGTGATCGGCTACCGCCGCACGGCGCCTGGCGAGCGCGTGCCGACGTTTACGGCGGTGCCGATCGACGGGCCGCAGAACCTGCCGGCGCTGCTGCGCGAGCAGGCCCTTTGAGCGCGGCGGAGCGGGCCATCATGGCAGCGAGCACCTACGCGCTTCGCGAGCGCGGGGTGCCGCTCTTTTTCCGCATGCTCACGCCGGAGGACCAGGCCATATGGGACCGCCTGGCGCCGACGGGCACGCCGCGTGCGCAGCTGTTTTATCAGTCGCTGTCCACCGATTGGGAGGACCTGACGACGTGCCTGGTGGCATCGCACTTCGCCGCCAACGCGGCGCCAGGCTGGCATGCGCGCAAACACGCCCTTTCGGACTTCGCCGTCCGAGCGCTGCTGCCATGAAGGCGGGAATACGGCGGCTCCAGGGGGCGTGGGAGGTTGTCGTTGGCGTGCTGCTGATGCGCCTGGCACGTGGCGAGGCCATCGTCACGCGCCAGGACCTGGCAGCGCTGCCGATGGATCGGGTGCTGTTGGCAACCGAGTCCGAGGACGGCGAGGCGCTGGCGCTGATTTTCTGCACGCCGGAGGCGGCGCAGGAAATCAAGCAGGTACGCGGCGCGGACGTGACGACGTTGCAGTCGATGTACCAGAAACTCGCCGCGGTGCTGCTTTGGAAGTACGCGAAGGATGGCACGGTCATCACGCAGGCGGACCGGCGCGCGCTGCCCGTTGACCGCGTGCTGCTCGTGCACGGCCACGCGGATGACCTCGAGTTGCGCTACGTGCCGCTCGAGGAGGCCCGCGCGGTCGCCAGGCGCGAGCGCGATAACGAGGGCCGGATCATTCTGCCGGGCCTGGAACCGAAGTAACGAGGGAGAGGGACATGCCCAACGGATCGACGAACGCCCTACAGGTGCAGGCTGACGCGCACACGCGGCTGGTCTGCTCGCGTGACGATGGCCAGGACGCGACGTGGTGGAACCCGGCGACGGGTTCGCTGTTTTGCGCCGACTGCGCCTGCCGCATCCATTTCCTGGCGGAGCGACTCGAGCAGCCGCCGCCGCTGGTGCCCGTGCAGGTGCGGCAGGTGATGGCATGAAGCACTACAAGGTGCCCGGTTTTTTCCTGGGAGTGCGGCCGTGGCTCGCACGCTTTCCGGTCGTGCTGGCCTCGGAGCACGCGATCGCCATGGATGCGACCAAGACGGCCGCGCGCGCGTGGGTGGAGCACACGCGCCAGCTGGTCGCGCAGAACGTCGACGCCACCGCAGGCTTTGCCACGGAGGTCGGCCGGCGGCATGCCGTCTCGAGCCAGGCGGCCGAGTTGCGCCGGCAGCGCGACGACCTGGCGCGGATCCACGCGGACGACGCGACGCGCATCGCCGAGCTCGTGAACGAGCGCAATCATTTCCGGGACCAGTTGGCGACGATCGCCCGCCGGCAGGTCCAGGATCCCGCGGCCCTGGCCGCACTGACGCTGCGCGAATGGGAGGGCAAGCGCACGCAGCGCCGCCTCGGCCCCCAGACGCCCAGCAAACCGAGAGGGACCAAGACATGACACTCAACCACAACCTGAGCGTCGCGACGCTCCTCGCGACCGCGCACGCCCTCGTGCGCCGCGGATTCGAGACGGACCTCCTGCGGCAAGGGCCGCTGGCCGCGAAGGAACGCCCGCGGTCGCGGGGCTTCCGGTTCTCGCAGGTGCGCTCGCCGTATTTTTTGTCGCCGACGGTCACGACGTATGACCGGCGCGGCCCGGACACGCTCATGGCCGCGCAGGACAAGCGCGTCCGCAAGGCCCTCAAGAGGGTGCGCGACCAGAACCGATGCGCGCACGGGCAGCTGGCGCGGCAACCGCTGCGGGGGCTGCTGTGATGGGCACCGTATCGGTCAACGTCCAAGCGCAGGTGTTCGTCGACGAGGAGGTCGACGTCGAGCTCCGCGAGCTCGTCGAGGACCTTACCGACGACCAGGCGCAGGAACTCCGCGAGCTTCTCGAGCGCAGGCTTGCCCTGGCCGGCAATGGCCGCGGCGACTTGCTCGAGGCGGCGTACCTCGCCATGCGCGGCCGCGCGGACTGCCCGGACGTGCTGCGCGAGTATTTTTGGAAGGTGCTGGGGAGGGTGTTATGACGGATCAGTTGCAGGAGCCCGCCACGTTCGTGTGGAAGCCCATGGGCATGATGCTCGAGCGCGTGCATGGCACGTTGGTTGACGAGGCGGCGCCGCGGTTCGTGCTGCTGCTGGACTACCGGCGCGACATCCGCCAGGCGCGGCCGAAGTCGCCCGCCGCCGATGCCGTGTCGTTCGTGGCCATGCGCGAGTGCGAGCGCCTGCAAGGGTTTCCCGACGACTACACGGCGATCCCGTATCGCGGCAAGCCGGCCAGCGACGGCCCGCGCTACAAGGCGCTGGGGAACTCGATGGCCGTTCCGGTCATGCGCTGGATCGGCGAGCGGATAGGTCAGGTCAAGTGAAAATCCTGGATGCGGAGGGGGGTTAGACATGGTCGAACTAAACGATGCGGCGGTGCTGGATCAGGTCCGCGAGCACTGGCAATCGGTCGCCGCGCTGCTCGTGTGGAAGCTCGCACCGAACGGGGTGCTTCTCACGGCCGACGATTTTGTGCAGTTCATGGCTCAGGATAAGGTTCTGCTCACGCACGGGCACCGTGAGTCGTTTGAATTGCGAATTGTCACGCACGCCGAGGCGCAGCTGATTGCGGCGCACGACCGGGCGACGAACCGCGGGCGCGCATGAAGGAAGGCGCCGGCAAACCGCGTTGGCGGTATAGCCCGAAGCTTTTCCGATGGCAACGCAAACAGTGAGCGAGGGGGTGAGTACGTTGGCGATTTTCAATCATCCGTGGTTCTTGTGGCTGACTGGTGGCCCGTAAGCACTACGCCACGTCGGTGCACCGCTGGCAGATGGGTCGGTTCTACCGGGCTTACCTGTCAGCGGTGCTCGATGACCATTACGGCCGCGTCGCGTGCGCCGCGCGCCACGCGCAGGTGAGCACGGCGACTTTCTACAAGCTCTGCCGCCAATATGGCGTGCACGTCACCCACGACACCGGCACGCACCGGCAGCTAATCCGGGCGGCCCGGATCCTTAACCTGCAACGTCGTTGCCGCGCGCGCCTGGAGGGCCCGCGCCAGCGCTAGGGTGATGTCCGCAGATTCCGCAAGGTCGCGCAGGCCGGGCCCGATGTCTGGCCCTGGCTGAGCTCCTCCAGGCAGGCCTGGAAGGCACCCGCTGGCGGTAGTGGCGCCAGGAGCTCCGGAGCCGCCGGTGGCGGCGCTGGACACGGCAGAGCGACCAGGCGCGGGGAGGTACACCCGGATAACAGCAGCAGGCTCAGCGGCAGCAGCAGCGGCTGCGGCGCGCGCCTGGTCGCGCTCGAGTTCATACGCATGCAGTTGTTCCTCGTAATGGCGGGTGAGCCCCGCGATGGCGGTGGCCCGCTCCGCTGCCGATGTGGCTGCGGCCGCAGCCAGGGCTTTCTCCAGGGCCGCGCGCCCGGCGACGCGCTCATGCTCCGCGAAGATGGCCAGGGCTGACAGCGCAGCCACGATGAGCCCCACGACGGCGGCAAGGCGGATTTCAGACACGGTCCACATGCTTACCTCCACGCCGCCCAGGCGACTAGCGCCCCCAAGGCTGCGGCCAGTGCGGCCCACAGCCAGGGGGAGGGGGACGACGCTAGGCCACCGTTAAACCCGTCGGCGCTGCCGGCGCGGCGATCGGCTGCCACGTGAACTGGTACTCCGCCGACCAGGCGGACGGGCCCGGTGGCGTGGCGGCCAGTGTCTTGACGGCGACGGCGTAGTCATGGCCGGCGACCATGGCACCCGAGGTATAGAGCAGGGACAGCGCCTCCGCGACCGTGGTCGCGTTGGTGCTGGCGGTGTTGGGGTAGGTGCCCACGGCGCTGCCGGTGGCAGCCAGGTCGCGGATGCCCACCATGTAGCCGCTGATTTCGCCGGCGGGCACGAGGTTGCCATTGATGTCGAGGTTGTCCGCGTTCCAGCTGGCGACCGGGGCGGGGTTGGTGACGATCGGTAGTGTCATGGTCAGACTCCAAGTTTGAAGGTAACGCGCTCCGGCGCGCCCCAATGCGCGGCGAAGTCCGGAAACTTCCACGCGACCGCGGCCCGGAGCAGGTCATAGACGACGGGGCAGGCGATGCCCCAGCCGGCCGTGACCCACTCCTCGAGCCCGGCGCTGGTGTGGTCCAGCTGGTTATGCCACAGGCCCAGGCTGAATAGCCACGTCAGCAGTGCCGACAGGGCCCGTATCGAGAACGTGAAGCGCGGCTCCGTGACTTTCTCGGTGCTGCCAAAGGCGAGCCAGCCTTTCTTGACGAACTGCGTGGCCGACAGCCCGAACAGCATGCCCCCACCGAGCACCCACAGGACGGGCAGGCGGACGAACGTCTCGAGGAGCTCGTGCAGGTCCATGGCTATATGCCCGCCAGGGTGCGCCACCCTGGCATCTGAAAGTGCGGGAGCTCGTGGAACGGGAAGCCCGGCGCGCCGGCCCACTCCAGGCCCGCCGCCTGGCCCAGCGCCCCCAGCTGCTGCCACACGGGATGCGAGCCCTGCCAGTCACACTTGCCGTTGACCAGCGGGACGACATCGAGCGCGAGCCCGTAGTTGTGGGCTGACTCGCCTGGCGGCGCGTCGGTGACGATCGCGCCTGGCGCGGTGCGGCCCTGCGCGTACAGCGCCGCCTGCTCCTCGTTAGAGCGCTGCGTGCACGTCACGAGCATGTCGATGCCGGACGCGGACACCGCGTCGACAAAGGCCTGCGCCAGAGGCTGGAAGTCGGGCCTAAGGTCGCTGAGCAGTCGGCTGGCCATCAGTGCGCTCCCAGGCGGGACAGGACGAGCGTGATTGCGTTGGACAGGAACAGGATGCCCCCGGCGAGCCACACGGCACCCTTGCCCTGGTGGAAGGCGGCCTCAAGCCGCTCCGCCGTGGCCGTCAGGCTCACAACGGCCGCGTCGATGTGCTTGTCGCGCTCGACGTCGGCCGCAGACTTGATCTCAAGCGCGCGCAAGCGCTCCTCCAGGTCCGGGGGCATGGGACTAACCCTTCTTGATGGCGTTGGCAGCTTCGGTCGCCGCCTGGCCGATGGTCTGTCCGGCGGCCTTGACGGCCGCGATGTCAGCAGCCACGCGGCTGCCCCACTTGTAGCCCGCATAGAGCACGGCGCCGGTGTAGACGAGTCCGGCGACGATATACGGCAGATAATTTCCCATTCTCTCGCTCCTTACATTTGGGCCCAGGCGCCCGTGTTGCCATTGAAAGACAGCTTGTACGCACTGCCCGCGGCGAGCAGCTGGTTTCCGCCGCTGGTCCATTTCACCGCACCGCCGCTGGTGCCATAGCTCATGGTCGTGAAGCCGTCGCCGTAGAGGGTGAGCTCCATGCCCTGCACGCCACCGGTGATGCCGGCGACGGTCGTCGCGCCGACGTTCGCGGCGTACAGCTGATTGACCCATCCCCCCTGGCCCAAGGTCGTGCCTTGCAGGTAGACGGTGCAGTTGGCGGTCGACGTGAAGGTCTTGGAGCCGGGCACCGCCGGCGACGGCGATGCGTTTTGGTCCCAGCGCTGCAACGGCGTGGCGGTCGCCACCTGCACGCCATTGCTCACTACCCAGGGGATGGTGTTGTAGCAGAGCGGGTGATTGTCGATGATGGCGCGGATGTTGGCCGTGCCGAAGAAGTTATAGAACGCGGTCGTGCCCACGGTCGTGGCCCACGAGTTGCGCGCCGCGTAGAACGCCTGCGTCTGCTCGAGAAACAGCGCCTGGCTGACCACGGTGGCGCCGGACAGGTAGCCCGAGCAGCCCTGCACGTTGAGCCCGTTGACGTAGACGGTGCCCGTCAGGCCCTGGCCGCAGGCAATGTAGGCGGTGATGGTCGTGCCCGAGGAAATGGTGTCCTCGAAGTCCGAGTTGATGATGTCCACCTGCGAGCAGCCGACGGTGGCCGCCTTGGAGCTCACCTGCACGCCGATGCCGCCGGACTCAAAGGCGCAGTTCTGGATGAGCGTGTTGTTGGCGCGGTCGACGTTGAGGCTGGCCGGACAGTTGGCGTTGGCCCCCTGGATCCAGACGTGGTCAAAAGTGGTGTTCGTCGACAGCCCGCTCGCGAAGTTGGTGGCATCGAGCTCCACCTGGCCATAAGCGGCCGAGCCGCAGGCGGTGATGTAGGAGTCGGACACCCGCGTGACGAGGGTGTTGTTGAGGTAGATGCCGCGGCCGGGCACGCCACGCACGACGACGTCGCGGATGATCCCCATTTCGGTCTGGTTGAGGAGGATGCCATTCACGATGCCGGCGGTCTGGCCGCCATTGATCTGGAGGTCGCGGATGGTGCCCGCCACCTTCCAGGTACCGGCGACGCCAGCGCTGTTCACGTTGATGACGTTCGTCACGCCCGTGGTCGGCGCGATGATGGTCTGTGCCTTGCCGTCACCCACGAGGTTGACCGCGAACGGGCCTGAGCCACCCTGGAGCCACTGCGAGCCAAAGGGGACGATGATGTCCGCGTTGGTCGCGTAGGTGCCGGCGGGCATGCGGAACTCGCCGACGTTGCCGCGGCCCGCGGCATTGAGGCCTGCGTTGAGGGCCGCGGTGGTCGCGGCCGCGTTGACGCCCAGGTTGTTCGCGCCATAGCGCAGCGCGTTACCGTAGGGCCAGTAGGGCAGCGCGACCGTGGCGCCGGCGGCGGTCTCGGCCGCGGACGTGGGATAGAGAAAGCCACCGATCGAATTCGCGGACAGCGAGCCCGAGGGCAGCGTCTGCGCGAGCGACACGTTGCCATTGCCATCGAACGTGAGCACGGTGTTCTCGCGCGCCAGCGCCGACGGAAGATTGAAGTTGAGCGGGTTGGTGTCCGCGTCCGGCGCCTTGACGCACCGATTCATCTGGTCCTGGAGGGCCAGGACCATTTGCACGGCGCGGTCGAGCGCGGTCTGGATGGCCGCCGTCGGGAAGGCCTGGCCCTGCACCAGCTGCGTCGGCTGGGTCTGTGCGGGCCTGAGGATGACTTGCAGCGTATCGCCGGCGGGCCAGGCGGTGCCGGCGAGCGTGGTCATGGTCCAGGCCGGCGGGCTCAGGGAGCCGGAGCTCACGAGCGAATAATCGCTATTGAGCGTGAACGTGGTCTCCAGGCCTGCGGCGGTCGTGTGCGTGACGACAAAATCGACGTTGTAGTATGCCTGGATCGGCACCGGAAAGACGGTGGTGACGCCATCGCAGTTGAAGGCGACGCGGGTCGTGGCGGATGCGATGGTCATTAATCTTCCCTCCGCGGCGCGTCAGGGGGCAATCCCATGGCGTCGCCGAGTTTTTGCTCCAGGTGGTTCACGCCACGCCGCAGGTACCATATTTGATTTCCGGGCAGCATGCGACGGATACGGTGGATGTCGCCCCGGCTGAAATGCGCGTCCTGCGGGTTGTGAGTGATTTGGCCGCGGATCTTTGCGGGGATTCTTAAATCCCACGCGTCGACAGCGGTGCCGGCGACCGGGCCGCCGAGCGTCTCCCAGGTCTGGCGATCGCCCCAGCGGCTGAAGTTGCCCATGCCGAACTGCCACAGCACGGGGTAGAAGAATTCCCCTACCCAACCGAGCAGGTTGGATTTATCCAGGACCTCCAGCGCGAAGCGGTCCGGGTGCTTCTCGATCGGCTGCCCGGAGGCCAGCTGCTTGAGCACGTAGGTGGCGGTACCGGCGCCGATCAGGGTGGCCAGTGCGGAGGCGCTGCGCAGGTCGCCGCGCGCGACACCTTGGGCCAGGGGGATGACGAGCTTGCGGATGGCGACGGCGCCAAAGGTCTTGAACTGGAATATGCACTTGCCGACTTCCGAGCTCGTCCACAGCGGGGTATCGCCCACGCCCGGTGAGAGCGTGGAGCTCTCGCCGGCGCGCATCGTCAGATTGTCCACCGCCTGCGCGGCCGCGTGGTCCGTCCACTTGTAGGTGCTGCCCATGCGCAGGCCATTGACGGTGCGGCCGTAGCTCTGGAACTGGTCCGCGATGCGATGGAGCATGCCCTGGTCGATGCCGTTGTTGTTGAGGCGCGTGCGGTCACTGACGGACAGCGCTTCACCGGCGCGCGCGCGGGCGGCCAGGTCGAGTATCTCGTCATGCGCGGCCGCGGCACTCCAGGCCTTGGTGCTCGCAATCCATGGCGTCTCGAGGGTGGCGATGGTGAACGCGCGCGTACCGCGGTTCAGTGCTTTCTGGAAGGCATAGGCGGACTCGACGCCATACTCGCCCAGCTGCGCGGCGGTGGAGTTGTGCACCATGTCCATCGCCGTGCCCATGCGCTGCATTTCCCGGCGGGTGAGCTTGAGCGCTTCCATCGAGGAGGCGAGCTTCATGGCCGTGGCGAACGTGCGGGTGAGCCCATTGCGCAGGACCGCGTTGCCGAGGTCTGGGATATGCGAGGCGGTGGCGGTGCCGAGGAAGCGGAACGCGTTAACGCTGCGGATGCCGCGTGCGATGCGCTGGAACCATCCCGTGGGATCGGACGGCGTGCCGAAGATGCCGTAGAGCCGGTCGCGCAGGGCCTTGAGGTCGCGGACGTCCGTGTTTTCGCGGCGGTTGAGGGCATTGGCGGTGGTCTGGTCGCCCTGCGCGAGCGCGCGCTGCTTCAGAAGCGCGTACTCGTCCTGGACCCGCTGGAAGGCATCGATCATGTCCTTGTCGCCAAAGGCGCGGGTGATTTCCACTTGCGGCGCGAGCGACTTGATGTACGCGTGGCTCAGGACGTCGATGTCATTGGTCAGGTACTTCTCGAGCAGCACGTCGGGCATCAGGAGCTCACGCGCCTTGAGCCGCCCCGACGTGGGGGCCAGGTCCTTGAAGATTGACGGGTTGTGATCTAGGAACCCGAGCTCACTGCCGAGGATGTTGGCCGTTACGCGGTGCGCGACGTTGTCGGCCTCCGCGCGCTCAAGGCCCTGCTTCTCGAAGTGATCGGCCAGGATCTGGTGCCAGTTGACGCGGTCAGCGCGGATCGCGGCGCGGTCGTACTGGCGCATGAGGTAGGACTCGGCCGTCCCGCCGAGGAGCTCCTGCTGCTTAGGGAGCAGCCCGAGCTCCTCCGCCTCGGCCTTGAGCGGATCGAACGCGATCGAGCGCGTCGCGCGCGCGGCCTCCTGCACTTCCGGCACGACGTGGCGATCGCCGCGGCGCATGGCGGCGGACACTTCCTGATTGAACTGGTGACGGTCCAGGCGCACCGGCTCCGTGGGCCCGAGGTCGCGCAGCTTGTACTGGCGATACAAGTCATCGCGCGCGCGCCACGCTTCGTTCCACTTGCCTTCCCAGGCCTTGAGCAGCGTCTCCACCGATTTCGGGGTCGGCACGCCATTCGGCCGCTCTTTGGTCGGGACGTTCATCTCGAGCATTTCGGGCATTTCGGTCAGATGCACGAGCACGCGGCGCACCGCGAGCGACGGCGAGCGCAGGGTGCGCAGCGACGGGTAGAACCATCCCAGCGCCTTGCCGAGCGCGCGGCCACCGCGGGCCAGGCGCAGGTCCCCAAGGGTGTACTCGTTGGCGGCCTGGAACGCACCGACGGTGCTGCCCTCCGGCGCGGCGGTGGGAGTGCCGTGGTCCAGGTCGCGCAGGCGCTGCTCGAATTCCCCGCGCTCCTCGAGCGGGAGGCGGCCGAGCATGTCGACCAGGTCATTCTGGCGCACCGCCTGGCTGAACAGGTCCGACGGGTCGCCCGTCTCGGCCGACTCCTGGCCGCCGTTCCTCAGTCCGTCGCGGCGGCGGATCTCGTCGGCGAGGGCCTGGGTGCTGGTGGGCCGCTCTCCAAAGAGGTCTGTTTCAGCGCGAGCTCGCCCGCCGGACTCGGCCCCTCCTGTTTCGTCGGCTGTACGGGCTCCGGTGGCAGGTTCGTCCCCGCCGCCGCCTGCCTCGCGAGCAGGTCCTCCGGCGGCAGGCCCGTCGGTAAATCTCCCAGCCGGCTCCGATTCTTCTGGGCCACTTGCAGCAAGCTTTGCGTCCGTGTCGTGCGCATCGAGGGCCTCCTTTACGTGCCGCATGAAGGCGGTGTCATCGTTCTCGAACCGGCGCGCCAGCGTCTCGACGAGGCCCTCGTCGATCGACGCCAGGCGCGACACCATGGCCACCTGCCAGACGTCGTTGGGATTCTCGGCCGATAGGTGCTCGACGCCCTCGAAGTCAGACGGGTGGGCCAGGAAGGGCTCCGAGCTCGTGCGCTGGTCTGCGACGCTGACCATGTAATCGAGCAGCATGCGCTGGCGTTCGCCGAGCCCGTCACCGCGCAGGGCCTTTTCCACGGCGTTCTGCACTTCCGGCACGGTGAAGCCGGACTCCGACTTCTCCGACCGGCGCGGCATGCCCGGCCACCAGTGCGAGTTGGGCAGCCACTTGGTGCGGCCGACGATGACGTTGTAGTCGATATGGCTGGGGTCCTCGGTCTTGCGAATGATCGAGCCGCCGATTTCCTGCCATCCCCCTTGCTCGTAGGCCATCTGCCGCAGCGTCTCGCGCAGCACGTCGTCGCCAGCCAGGCGCCGCAGGCCCTCGTCGGGCGCGGCCGCGACGCGTGCGGCCCTGGCCGCGTCGATGTCCGCCTGGGTGGCGAGCATGCGGTCCATGACCTCACGCACCGCCTGCGGCGCACGGCCGAGCGCGGTGGTGTCCAGTCGCGTGAGGGCCTGGTAAATCTGCGTGAGCCACTTGCGGAACTGGTCGAAAACCGCTTGCAGGCGCGTACTGGGGGCCACGCCCTCGGCCGCGTAGCGCTCAAAGGCCTGCGCAAAGGCCTCGTGATAGCGGCGCTGCTCGTCCAGCGGCATTGCGTGCCAGGCATCGACGTCCTTGACGCGGAACCAATCCATGAGGGTCTGGACGTCCTGGCGGATCGACAGCGGGGCATCGGCGTAGGCGCCTATCTCGGTATACAGGTCCAGGAAGTGGTGCCCCGCCTCGTGCACGAACGTCGACAGGTCACGCGCGGCGGTGATCGACATGGTGTGTGTCGAGGGGTCATACGCGCCGCGGCCGCCGCCCTGGAACAGCGGCTGCCCGGCGAGCGCGGCGTCGCGCATCGCGGGCGGTATGTCCATCGAGTGCACGGTCACGGCCGGCGGGGTTTCTGGCGGCGGCGTGGTCAGGTTCGCGGCGCGTCGCTCGAGGTCGCGGTAGTGCAGAGTCTCCTGGGGTGTCAGGTCGTCCTGGTAGAGTCGGCCCGCCTCGTAGATCGCCTCGAGCTCGCGGATGCGCTCACGGTCGCGCTCGTTGAGCTCCTCGAGGTTGTCAGTCGAATACAGGTGATTGAGCTCTGAGCTCTGCTCCGGGTTGAGCCCTGAGCGGCGCTCGTGCTCCTCAAGCGCGGCGCGCTCCTCCTCGGTCAGCGGCGTGTGCTCGAGCCGCTGGAGCAGGTCTCCGCGGCGAATCTGCTCCTCCGCGGTGAGGCTATGGCCCTCGATGGGTCCGTCCGCGTTGCGGCGCGCGTCGCGCTCGTTGAGGCGCTCGAGCTCTCCGCGCTCCTTCGGATTGAGCGGGGCGGTGTGATCGCCGATCTGTGCGCCATGCTGGCGCAGCCGCCGCTCGAGGTCGTCCAGGCGCGCGCCTTCCGCCACGTCAAAATTCCGCAGCGGATCCATGCTGTGAACGCGCAGCCGCGTGAGCTCGTGCTGCTCCGCTGGCGTGAGCCCGCGAGACTCGCCGAGCGCGCGGTCCAGGTGCTGGGTGTCGCGCATTTCGTTGCCGTCGGACGCGGCCACCCGCGCCTCGCGCTCGCTGCTGTAGACGCGGCCCGTGATGCCGCCATCGTCGAGCAGTTCCCACTGGTTCGGGCCAGTCTCGTGCACGGTGTAGACCGCCGGGCCGCCGTTCCCGTCCGGCTCCTGGCCATGTGGGACGACCTCGATGGCGGCGTCCGGGTGCAGCGCGCGGTAATGGTCGACGGTCGCGCGCAGGTTGGCGCGGTGCACGCCCTCCTCGGCGAGCTCGTTGCGCACGTGCACGTCAAAGTGCGTTTGAGAGTGCTCGCCACCGCGGCCATCGCCGCCGAGCTCCTTCTCCCCGACGGTGGCGCCATACTTCTTGCCGAGCTTCTTGGCGAACGCGGGCAGCATCTTGTCGTAGAAGCCCTGCATGCCCGAGCCGCCGACGGTGAGGTCCTTGCCCGCGAGCTCGCCGCGCGGCTCGCCGCCGAGTACCTTCTGGGCCGCGTCCTGGCCAATGACTTCGGCCAGGGTCTTACCCTTCGCGTCGGCTGCCGATGAGTCTTTAATCGTGCCCTTGTTGATGTCGACGTCCGCGGTAAATACCGGGCGGCCCGCCTTGTGCGCGCTGACGACGACGGTGCTGTTGCGGAATAGATCGGTACCGATGTCCGCCGCCGGCGGAGCCCATCGGATGCTGTCGACGGCCTGGCGCAGTTCGTGGGTGTAGCGCTCCGCCTGGGTGGCGCCGCGCGTCCAGGTGATGCGCTCGAAGCCATTCTCCGCGGCGTGGCGGACCATGGCCTTGAACGCGAGCTCCGGCCAGGACTTCTTGAACGGCGCATCCGGGAGCAGGTCGGTGGTGCCGCCACCCTGCACCTGCTCCTCGGCGGCAGCCCAGCGGCGTCGCTCGTTGAGCGCGCGGGCGATCGGCCCGCGGTGCTCCTCCGGGACGTTGTAATGCTGCCACCACAGCGGGTCCTTGAGGAATTCGTTGTACATGTCGCGCGCGTTGGGGAAGCCTGCCTTGTCGATCGCGTCGACGGAGGGCTTGGCTGCGTCGACGGCGTCGTTGTGGTTTTTCCTGATGAGGTCGAGCGCGGTGGCGCTAAAGCCGCGCGGGTTCTGGTACAGCCAATTTCGCTCGCGCTGGAGCGCACCGATGTCCTTGCCGGCTTTCTCGCGCTCCGTGATGAACTTGTAGGCCTCGCGGCGCTGCTCTGGCGTGCGCGCCTCGTCGTGCAGCGCTTCGTGGAGGTCCGTCTCCGGGGGATACCCGTGCTTGTCGAGCCACTCGCGCACGCGCCGGTCATACCCCTGGCCGAAGTACTTGTCATGCGCCTCGTCGATTTGGCGGTTGAGCTCCTGGATGCGCGCCTCGCGGCGGATCGGGTCGAGGATGTCGTAGCCGCTTTCGCGGCCCGCCTGGTGCCAATCGGACTGGATTTCCTCGATGTGGAGCTCGCGCTTGCCATCCGCGCCGATGCGCTCGTTGGTGCGCACGTGCGCCAGGATGTTTGGCTGGCTCCAGTGCCCGGAGTTATAGGCGCGGGGCTGGTTGGCCTTGGTGTCGGTGGGCTCGCCGTGCTTGGCGAGCTCCTCGTCACGCTCGCGCTCGAGCTCCCGGATGCGGTCCCGGCTGTCCATCATGGCGTCATGGTCGCGGATCGCCCCCTGGCGCCGGGACTCGGCGCGGATCTTCTCCTCGTACTCGGCCGCGATGCGCCGGCGCGCGGCGTAGTCGACGCCCGGATCGAGCTTGCTGAGCTCGTGGTCCATGAGGTCCTGGTCGATGTCGCGCAGCTTTTTCGTCCCGGCGAGCTCGTCGCGCCACTGCTGGAGCTTCACCGGCTCGTACTTTTCGCCGTACTCGGCGACCGAGCGGCGGATCATGTTCTCGAGGGTCTGGATTTGCGCGTGGTGCTTGTTCTCCTGCGACGCCCAATAGGCCTTGCGCTCATGCAGGACGTTCGTCGGCCGATCGAGCGTGAGGAGGTGCTCCTTGTTATTGGAGCCGCCGGGCAGGTTGTATTGGTCGTAACGGACCGACTCGGCCAGGTTGTCCAGGTCCATGACGATGTGCGCGGCATCGGCCGGCAGGTCGCCGAGGTCGCGCTCCTCGCCGGTCGCGCGGTCCGTGACCACGGGACTCTCGCCGGGATAGTCGCCGGGGGTGATGTCATAGCCCATGGCGCCCAGGCGGTCGACGAGCTCGCGCTCACGCGCGACGTCGTAGCCGTTGCGGATTTCCTTCACCGCTACCTGGTTGGCGCGCATGTGCTCAAGCAGCTGCTCACGCGTGACGGTGCCCGTGCGCGATTCGAGCCAGGGGCGCACGCCCATCCACTCGAGTTCCTCCTTGGTCACGCCCTTGGTCGTGAGGTTCTCCAGCGTCTTGAGCCACTGCTCCGGCGAGGCCTTGGTCATCGGCAGCGACTCGACGCCCCGGATGGCCGCCGAGTAGAACGGATCGGCCAGCGCTTGTGCCAGGCCACCGGGCAGCGCTTCGCCGGTGATGTGCAGCGGGGCCATGTCAAACAGCGCGTCGGGGGTGATCCCCAGCCGATCGGCGAGCGTGTGGTAGCCCTCGCCGATCAGCGCGGCGTAGGCCTGCGCTTCCTTTGGCGTATAGCGGTCGGTCGAGGCCAGCGCATCAAGCACGTGATGCTCGACGTTCGGCGCGCCGCTGACGGGCCGCCACCCGCTGCGGTGGCCGCCACCGCGGGTGGTGGGCAGCACCTGCTCGTGCTGGAACGGGATGTAGTAGGTCGGCCCGCCGGCGTGGCTCGCGTCGATGACCAGGCCATCATGCCCGGCGGCGATTTGCTCGTTGCGCCAGGCGGTCGCCTCGGCGTTGCTCGCGAAGTTGGGGAGCTCGTCGTGGCGCAGTTCCAGCGGGTGCTCGATGTTGAGGTGATGCTCCGTGACGGGGCCCATGGCCGCCGCGTCAGCCGCCGTGCCCGTGAATACGGGCCCCAGCGCGGAGGTTGGCCGCCCGGTCTCGGCCGTCAGCCGGGCAGGCTCGAAGTCGCGCTTGCTGAGCCGCCGGCCGCCGCGATAGACGGGGAGAGGTTCGCCGCTCCGGCTGCCTGCTCCTTCAACGCCGCGTGCGTTGCGGCCAGCTGGTCCGCCAGGAACTGGCTCGCCGGATTCTCCTGGAGCAGCTGCTCCAGCGCCTTCGGTGGGTGATACGTCGGATCGTAGGCCCTGGAATTCGTGGCTAAGCTCATAGGGGGGCTCCGGGACGGGTTCGGGGTTATGTTCTGCGTGGAACCGCTCTAACTGCTCGCGGGCCTCGAGGGCCGCCTGGGCCCGTGCCTGGTCCTCGAGCGCGGCGGCGTGCTCTGTCTGGAGCCCGAGCCCGGCCCTGGTCTCCTCCCATAAGGCCCACAGCCGGCCCACGGCGCGCTCACGGAGCACGTGGGGCAGATCCTCGCCGTAGGTCGCCTCGAGCCGCTCACGCACGGACTCCGGCTGCTGGAGTCGCTCGACTTCCTGCGCAATGGCCGCCTCGCGCGCCTCCGGCGGGGGCTCCGCATGGGCATCCAGGGCCGCCTGGGCCGCCTGTAGCCGGTCCTGAGCCGCCTGGGGGTCTATGCCCTGCGCGGCGGCGTGGGCCTCGGCGGCGGCCTGCTGGAGCCGCTGGGAGTGCTCCGCGAGCCGCTGGCGCACGTCGGCGGCGATCCGTTCGGCGGTATCGCCCTCCGGCGCGACGTAGGTGGGTATGCGCTCCGCGAGGTCGCGCTTGAGGGTCTCCTGGATCCGCGCAATGTCGGCCGCGGTCTGGTGGGTATCCCCGCCATGGTGCAGGACACCGCCGAGGATGCCGGCGAGCAGGGTGCCCTCGCCGAGATTCAGGGCATTTTCGTACAGGCCCTGCGGCGCGTTGGGGTCAATCTGGCGCATGGCGATCTGCTGCGCCGCGCTGGTGGCGCCGCCGGTGATCGCAAAGCGCACGGCGTTGGCCAGGCGGGTCGGGGCTGCGGGGGTGAGCATGGCCGCTGCGCCGATGACATCCAGATTGCCGGCTGCAAAGCCGATGAGGCCCTGGTGCTTGGAGGCCATGAGGGCCTGCGCGTCGCGGTCCTGGGACTGGAGCTCCTCATAGCGCTGCTGGATTTCCTCCGGGGTGAACAGCCCGCCGTATTTGGACGCGCGCCATTCCTCCCCCGGTGGGATGGCGACGTTGGGGTCCGCCTTGCGGGGATCCGAGCCCGCGCCGAGATACCGCCAGTTGATGTCATCCGGTGGGCCCTGGTGCGAGCCGGCGATGACGAGGTCATCGAACGCGCGGCCCTGCACGGTGTTGCGCAGCGCGGCGGCGGTGATGTCCAGCGCCGAGTATTTCGGCGAGTTGGCGCCCGTGCCGCCATTGGCGTCGGGGTCGGGCAGGTTGCCGAGCGGGCGGTTGTAGACCGGCCCCTGCGGCATGAAGTTGGTCTGATCCGCAGCCGGATCCGGCGCGCCAGCGGTGGGGTTGGTCAGCGGCATTACCTGACGGGCCTCGCGCCGCTGGAGAGTGCCGCCTCGCGGTTCGCCGTCTCGATGGCCTCACGGTTCGCCTGGCTGCGGCTCGCGGCCTCGGCGTCATCGTGTTCGGACACCAGCGCGTTGCGGACCTTCCTGTAGTCGGCCGAGCGGACGGGCAGGTCATACTCGAGGGGCTTGCCGGTGCGCGGGTCGATGATGGCCTCCGCGTGGTCGGTGTGCTCGTCGCGGTAGGTCATGGCGTAGGTGATGCCACCGCTGGGGGCGGTTTTCTCGTTTGGGGTGAGCACGATGCGCGACGGGTCCGGCTTGAACGTGACCGCCTTGCCGGCGATGGGATCCCAGCGCGTGAACGCGTCCGGATGCTGGGACAGCGTATCGGTGAGGTCGCGCTGCACGAGCTCGTGCGTGAGGATCGGGTGGCCCTTGTCGTCCTGGAACATCCGCTCCGGTGGGGTCGCGGAGTATTCCGGGAACCCGTTGAGCATGGTGACGCCCCACGTGCGGCCGATGTCGGCGGCCGCGTTGCGGCGCGCGGCCTCGAAGTCCTGGCCGTTGTTCTCCCAGCGGGCCCTGGCGTTTGCCTTGAACGCGGCGACCATGTCGACGGGTATCGTGGTCGGGTCCGGATGGCTGCCCTGCCACCAATGCTCGCGGTCGGCGATGAAGCGCGGGTCATCGCCGATCGCATCGGTGAGCGCGCGCAAGAGGGCCGAGTCGGACCGGCCAAAGCTGCGGTTTGAATTCCACTGCTCCTCGAGGAGCTTCGCGTTGGGCTTCACGCGCGCCGCCTCGCCGCGGGCAATGTCCACCGCCTGGCCGGCGGGCATGCCGCCCTTCATCAGTTCCGTGACGCGGTCGGCCATGGTCGCGAGCCGCTTGTCGTCGTCCGCGTACTGCCAGGCCCACGGGGCGGAGTTGCGCAGGCGCACGACGGCGTCGGCGGCGGCCGCGACCTTGTTGGGGTCCGTCTCGCCGGTCAGGGTGGGTCGCACCCACTGGAGGGCCGACTCCGGAATCATGCCCAGCCGGCGCGTCGCCTCGGCGGCCATGTTGGTGAACAGCGGCGTACCGGGGTCGGCGTGATTGGCGGCGGTAAACTCGTCAAACCATTGCTCGAGGGCCTTTTTCTGGTCCGGGTTCTTGGGGTCGAGCTTGTCGAGCCGGTCATAGGCGGCCTGCACGTCACCCACGCCAAAGACGCTGGGGTCCGGCTGGCGGGCGCGCAGGGTGCGATCGTACTCGCCGAGCAGGGTGCCCTTCGCGGCCGCGTCGATCGCGTTGGCGTCATACAGGGTGTTGACGTAGTCCGGCACGCGCGCGGAGGGGTTGCCGCTGGCGATTTCCCGGTGCAGGGCTGCGATCGTGTCCGCGTGGGTCTGCTGCGCCTCGGCGCGAATCTCGCCGAGCTTTTGCGTGGTGGCCTGGCGGATCTTGTCCTTGAGGTCATCGTCGAGCGGCAGCTTGTCGATGGCGCCGTAGGCGGTCTGTCCGGCTTCCGGTCCGCCGTCGCGGTAGCTCGAGGCGATGCCCTGCGCGAACAGGTCGACGGATTTGGCGGTGGCGTGCGTGAGCACGTCCGCGCGGCTCTGCGGGTCCGTGAGCTCCTGGAGGTACTTGGTCGTGACGGTCCCGCCGGGGCGGAGCTCGTCATAGACGCCCAGGGGGTCCTTGTCCGCCAGCCCGAGGGCTGCGTTGTGGCTGAGCGTGGTGACGGCCGCGCGCGCGCGGGCGAGTCGCTCCGCGGGGCTGCCACCCATGCCGTCGTTCTGCTGGAGCAGGGTGCCGGTGATCGACTCCTTGAGGTCCGGATTCGAGCGCACCAGCGGCGCCTGCGTGCCGAGCGCGGTGTTGAAACTGTCGGTTCGAAACGCGCGCTTCTGCTCCGCCTCGTATTGCAGGGCCTGCGACTGGTAGGTGTAGTGCGACTGCTCGAGCGACTGGCGCACCATGGCCTGCGCGACGCCATTGCCCTTGGTGGCGTCGAGCAGTTCCTGCTCGCGCGCGGCGATCTTGGCCATGAGCGCGGGGGTGTAGCCGGACGGATCCCCCTGGAGCGAGTCCTGGACGTCCTGCTGGTCCTGCTGCACGCGCAGATGGAACGCGGCCAGCTGGTTGCCTGCGTAGGTCGCGGAGTCGGCCACCTGCTGCTTTTGCAGGGCATCGCCGAGGCCTTCCACGTTCTGGCCGATGCTGATGCCCGAGGCGGTCGGGACGGTCTTGCGCGGCAGGTCCGCCGGTGCGACCTCCGGGGTATAGATTTCCTCGCCGGGCATCCCGCGGGCCATCAGTTGCCCCAAGCGTAGGGGCTACCGCCACCGCCGCCAAACGGGTTGAGGCTCGAGTACGCGCCATTGGGCGCCGCGAGCAGGCGGCCAGCGGCGGTCATGTATCCCTGGTCGGCCTGCGTGCGCCCGGTCTGCGCGTCGATGCCGGCCTGCACGCCATAGCCGTAGCCGGCGAGCGCGCCCTTGTACCGGGTATTGAGGGCATCGAGCTCCTGGTTCTGCGCCGACTCGTCGAGCGCGCCGCCTGAGCTTCCGCCGTAGCCGGCGCCGGCGGCACCGAAGGCTGCGTACTGCCGGGCCAGGGCCTCGCGCGAATTGCGCCGCACCTGGACCTCGGACTGGTTCGCGTTGTCGATCGAGGCGGTCTGCTCGTTCTTCTGGAACTGCGCGTTTTCAGCGCTCGCGACGGCGCTGTCGTGGCCCTGCTTGACCGCGCCATAGGCGGCAATGATCGCGGAGGCAGCGGGTGCAAAGGCCATGCGTCACGTCCTCGCGTAGCGGTGATGCGTCTCACCCTGCGGACCGTAGCGGCGCGCGGGGCCCTCGTACTCGAAGCCGAGCAGGTTAAGCCACCGGCAGCCGGGGCCGAAGCCCTCGACGACGGTGGCCTCGATGCGCTGGTAGGGCTGCATGGCCAGGAAGCGGCGCAGGCCGCGGGTGATGGCCAGCATGTGCGGGCCGGCGCGATCGGACACCAGGCCCCAGAATTCCCCGTGCATTGGCGTCCGGCTCACGATGCCCCCCACGATAATCACGCGCTCCGCGTCATCCCAGGCGGTCAGCGCGGGCCCTGGCGGCCGCGGAAGGCTGGCATAACTGCCGGGCACAAGCGACACCTCCGCGCGCTGCGCGGGCTGGACGCCCTGCGCGATGAGGAGGTCGACATGCCAGGGCTCGAACGGCGTGACGCGCACTAGCGGGGCTCCTCGACTTCGTAGTTGGGGTAGAGGCCCACGACGGTCATCGGGAGCGGGTCATTCTGCTGGATGAGGATGTAGAAGTCCGTGGCGTCCTGGTCGGTCACGGGCGCGTGCGCGAAGTCGACGGGGAAGTCCCCGGACATGATCGGCGGCGGGCCGCCGAGCGCGGTGGCGGTGTCGTTGTAGCGGATGTAGTCCATGTAGGTCGGGGCCAGGGTCAGCTGCCCGAGCTCGTTGTAGTAGCCGCCGAGATTGACGAGGCCTGAGCTCAGCTGGCCAATCTGCCCGGAGCTCGAGTCCACGAGCCGGACGGTGACGACGCTGCCCTGCTTGCGCTTGCCCATGGCGGTGCCGACGTCGGCGCCACCCTCGAGGCGCATGGGCACCAGGTTGCCCTGGTAGGGGAGTCCGACGGTCACGGTCGTAAAGGCGCCGGTCAGGGTGATGATGCCACTGGCGGGGACGACCTGCTGCGGCTGGACGCCGCCATCGGCGAGGATGCCGACGGTGTAGCCGGCCAGGTAGCTCAAGCCCGTGATGGTCGTCGTGGTGGCACCCGCGGCTGGCGTGGCCACTGACTGCGCGGCGCAGTCCAGGTACCAGGCGGAGCTCTGGAGGTCGCCGCCATAGCCGGCCTGCGGGCCCTCGTAGTGCTTGGCCATGTACTCGACGGTGCGGGTGGTCACGCCATTGAGCGTGCGGCGCACGATGCACCACAGTTCATCGCGCAGGCCATCGGGGCTGGGGACGACGGCGATGGATTCCACCGCGCCGTTGCCGCCGAGGTTGTGGCGGTTCCAGGCGGTGACGTTGTCCTCGCGGTTGAAGGTGTAGGACAGCAGCGTCCCGTCATTGCGCACGGCCCAGACCAGGGAGAACGGCTCCTGCTGGTAGGCCATGGCGATCACGCCGCCGAGCGTGATGTGGTAGGCATACTTTGACTGGTCGGTGCTGTCATAGCGGTTGAGGTAGAAGTTGTAGTCCATCGCCTGGAGCTTGCGCCCGGCGCGCTGCCAGTAGAGCACGGAGGTCCCGGCGAGCACGGGCTGGATGGCCCTGGACCGCCACTTGCTTTGCTGGAGGATGGCGATGTTGGCAGGCCCGAGCGGTGCGGTGGAGTAGGCCGCGGCATCCAGTCCGTACTCGCCACCCTGCGTGCCGATCAGGAGAATGATCGCCGGGCTGAGCCAGTTGATGCCTGAGGCATCCGAGCCGGACACGAGGTTATTGGTCGCGCTCGAGGTCACTACCTGGCCGAACTGGTCCGGCGCGTGGCTGGTGTACTGGCCCGGCACGGAACCCCAGACGTAGAGCTTGCCGGCCCAGAAAAGCCGATCCTTGAAGAACGCGCACGAGCGTGGCCACTCGGTGGTGTTCGACCACGCGCCCAACTGCCACTCATAGCTCGCGTTACTGATGACCGTGCCGCCACTGGTGTAGGCGGTGAAGCTGGTGGAGTCGACACCGACGAGGGTCACGTTGGCCGCGCTGGTCGTCTGGTTCGTGTACGCGTTGTTGTTGAGCTGGGTCATGCCAACCACGCCGGTGACGAACAGCGGCTGCCCGGCGAGCGCGGTGTTGGCGCAGGTGATGACACAGGGGTTGGCCTGCGTGATGTTGGTGATCGTCGCTTGTGAGCCCACGACGCCCGCGGGGAAGCGGCGCAGGACGTTGACGACGACCTGCGAGCTTGAGGTCACGCTCGTGATCTGGCCGACACCATAGGTCGAGTCGGTGTATAGCCAGATGATGTTGGTCGACAGCGGGCCATCCGGCGCGGAGCCCGCGGTATGCACGGGTGGCGTGGATCCGGTCGTACCGGAATTCAGGGCCAGGTAGTTGTTGCCCCCATTGCTGACGTACTGGCCAGCGGTGATGGCAATGTTCGTGTTCCAGCCGGGCACGTTGAAATTCTGCTGAGCGATGCGCAGCAGCCGGCCGACGTCGGTGGCCGCGAACGGCGTGCCGCCGAACGCGGTGACGGTCACGGCGGTTCCCTGCACGGCCGAGCAGGTGAGCGCGATGTTGCCATTGGGCATGACGGGCAGGCCTGGCGAGAACGGGCCATCCGTGGGTGCGTAGCGTGCGAGTTGCCAGTTCGGCGGGTTGTTCGCGTAGCGCGTCAGGGTGTAGGGCGGGTAGCCGGTGGCGGTGGTCGCGAACGCGGCGCCGCCGGCGATGTAGAGCACGTCACCGGACTGCACGAACTGGAGCGCGAACTGGCCATTGGCGTCGGTCAGGTCGCCGGCGATCCACGGCGAGGGGATCTCATAAATCGCCGTGGTCGCGCTGCCGTTGTAGGGCTGCATGGCGTACCAGTACAGCGGCGAGACGTCCGGCTCGTGGTTGGTGTGGGCCAGGATGCAGTAATAGGTAATGCCCGCATACGTGACCTGGCTGCCGACGACGTAGGCGGTGCCCGAATTCCAGGCGGGGTTGCCCGTGGTGAGCAGCGGCCCGTGGTTGGTGTAGAAGCGCAGGTACTGGCTGCCGAATTCGATGATGAACGCTTGAGTCTGGGAGAACTCGAACGAGCGCAGCCACCCGCGCGTGCTCGAGGCCCTGGTCGGCTGCACGTAGGCAAAGCCGGGCCGGAACATCGCCGGGCCCTGCTTGAGACTGATGAAATTCTGCGAGACGTGGCACGCGTTGGCGTACTTCTCGACGTCGGTGCGGCCCTCGGTCTGGGGTGCCCATTCGCCTGCGTTGAAGGCAGCGACAGCCGGACTTGCGCGGCCCATTATTGGAGCCTTGACAGGATGAAGGTGTCATCCGCGAACGCGTCCGGCGGATTCTCGAGCGCGTTGGCGGCGGTGGCCTGGCTCATGGCCTCCTCGCGCCGGGCTTTGGCCAGCTGCTGTTTCGAGTCCGAGCCGGTGATCCGCTCGCACGCGGTGTAGGCGAGCTCGCACGCGAAGTAGACGACAAAGCGCGGATCGAACTGCGTGGGGTCCTGGCAGTCATAGACGTACTTCAACGCAAGCGGGCTGCCGTAGTCGCACAGGATGTTGCGGCCCTCGATGGAGTAGCCGGCATCGGTGGGGCCCATGCGGTAATCCGAGAGGTCCAGGCCTGGCCAGGTGTTGCCGGCCAGCAGCACCCGCAGGCAATCGGTGGGCATCGCGTACTGCGTGGTGAACGGGCCCGAGGTCGGTACCGTGGTCAGCGAGGGGAGCGATGCGCGCTTGACCGAGAACCGCCAGATGGCGCGCCCGGTCAGCAGCGATCGGCGGATGAGGTCGTACTCGACATTGAGCACGCGCGCCGCGTTTGAGTTGTCGGCCAGCGAGGCGATCGTGGGCTTTCCCAGGATTGACAGCGCCAGGTTGCAGACATCGACTTGACTGGCCAAAGGAGCTCCTGGGCCCGTTGCCCTGGGGGCACTTTACGGCGGACCGATATAGGCCTTGAGGAATACCCAGATCTTACCGGCTACCGATGGCGTGAACGTCCATGGCGCCAGCCAATTCAGGATCGGCGCCGGCGGCATCCAGAAATAATCGGCGGTCGTGCTGCCGGTTACGATCATGGTCTGCGCCGTGCCGGTGTTGTCGAACTGGCCGCCGATGGTCAGCGTCGGCGGACCTGCGGCGAACTGGATGTAGACGCCAAACAGGCTGGTGTCTTGCGCGACGCCCGCGCTGGCGCCGATGACACCTGCCTTGCAATTCAGGAGCACGGTGCCCTGGAGCAGTGTGCCCTGGACGTTGTCGATTGAGGTAAAGCCAGCCATGGCTTACGGCTGCGGGATGTCGGACTGGCGGAGCAGGTACTGCTCGAGGATGCGCAGGCACTGGTGGATCTCGGCCGTTTTCTGCGCACGCTGGTTGCTGGGGTAGTTCACGTCGTAGACGCCCGTGGGGGGGCTTGCGACGTAGACCGCCGTGGTGTCATAGGTGAGCTCCACGGTGCCCGTGACGCAGGCGAGGCCCGCGGCTTCCGTGACCTGCTCGAGAGACTGGCCCGGACTGATGCTAAGGCGGATGGTCGACATTCACGAGCTCCTAAGGTCCGGGGGCCGCAGGCGCCCCCATCCCTCCCCGGCTGATTATTTGACGTAGGTGTACTGCGTCGCGATGTTGCCACCGGCGGTGCCGGGAGTGACCGCGGTCCACACCAGGTGGTACTCCTTGAACGGATCGGCCGCGAGCCCGAGCAGTTCCCACACGCGCAGGTTGGTGTTGGCCGGCAGGCCACCCGCGGCGAGGATGCTGGGGTTATAGATGCTGGTCCAGACGTTGCGCGCCGTGGCGAAGGTCACGGCGTTGGCGAAGATCTGCGCCGCACCCGCGACCGGCACCGCGCCGCCGTCGACGGTCTGGTAGTACACGCCCAGCTGGTAGCTCGTGCCGGCGGTGTTCGCATCGTTCTGGACCTGGATGTCCTCGATGCGCGCACCGCTGGGGATGAAGCCCACGCGATACGTCGAGTTTGCCGAGTCCGTCGCGCCCGTGGTGACGATGCCGTTGGCGACGATGTCGTTGGCTCCGGCGAAGTAGCCGGACGACAGCACGCGCGGCTGCGCCTCGTAGTTCGTGACGGTGACTGATTTTACGTTGACGACTGCCATGGTCGGTTTCCTTTAGTGGGGGCCGTTGGGCCGTCGCCTTACCGGGCCCAGATCTGCATGACACGGGCTTCCTCGAGCCGCGTGGCGCCTGCCGTCATGTAGACGTAGGCCTGCCACGGTTCGCTCTGGAGGTCGTGCCGCTGCGAGATGTTGGTCGTGATGTCGTTCCAGATGCCGAGGTGCATGCCTTCCTTCTGCCAGACAAACACCTTGGTCGACGTGCCGGACTGGTCATCCGTGCCGGTCTGGAGCCGCTCCGAACGCACGAACTCGATGCCGAGGAAGCGCTTGACGCGGCCCTCCTCGAGCACGGGCTGGTCGTTGAAGTCCTTGGAGACGACCTGCGCCTCGGCCATCAGGTTATCCAGCTGGCGGGCACCGGCGACGCACACGAGGCCCGTCGACGGGTCGCCTGGGTCCTCCTCCTCGTCCGAGTAGGCCTCGTTCTGCATGAGTACCAGCTTGGCCTGGCGGAGCTTGGCGACCGTGAGGCCCGTGGGGGCGGTGGCGCCCTGCTGCACGGACACGACGGCGCTGGCGGGCAGGTTCACGGCCGTGGCACCCGAGACACCAGTCTGCGCGGTACCGCCGAGCGCGTTGATGATGAGGTCGTCGTACTGACGCTTCGCGGCGTTGTGCGCGTTGCTGACGAACCGGCTCTTGGGGTCGATCAGCAGGCGCAGCTTGTCGAAGTTGTCGAACAGCTGCGGCAGGTCGTAGTCCGACGGATAGACCCAGCGGCGGTTGGTCGGTGCGTCGACGCGCTGCATCGGGCCATAGCGCTGCGTGACGGGCTGCATGGCGATCGCGCCGACCTGCTCAACGGGTGAGCCGGCCTGGCCGACGTACTTGTCCTCGGTGACGAACTTGCGCAGGCGCGAGCTTTTCTGCTGGACGAGCTCGTTGAGAACCTTGGCGTACTGCTGGACGTAGAAGGTGACGATATTGGTTGACACGGATGCCTCCGAAAAATTGGGCCGGGCGCAAGCGCGCTACGGGGAACTTTTCGAGGGCCGTGTCCTTTCGGGGGCCTTCTAAGCCGGGACGCCGGCTCTATGCGGTGACTTTGCCACCTTCAGCGGGGGAGGGTCCCTCCGTGTCCGCGATCGGCGGGCAAGGCCCGCGACCCGGACGCTAGCGAAGGGACCGGGCACAATCAAGGGGTGTTATCCGCCTCCGTGTGGCTGCGCGGGAGGGTCTCGGCCAGCGCCGCCGGGGCAGCGACCTCGGTGCCATCGGCGAACGCGTAGAACCGGCCGACCTCATACGGGTGCGTGGCGTCCAGGGGCAGGCGGATTTCCAGGTGGCCACCGGGCAGGCCCGCCTGGTCAAGGCGGATGGTCTGGTGTTCCTGGTACTGGCTGATGACGGTGCACTCGGCTTGCGATAGGGACATGGGTCTCTCCGTGGGTTAGTTGGGCATGCCACCGACGATGCGGTCGCGCAGGGCATCGACCTCGCCCTGCATGTTCCGCCACTGGTGATCGTTGATTTTCCCGGCCGCGCGATCGGCCGTGATCTGGTCCAGGCGCGACTGAGCTTCGGAGGCGCCACCTTGGAAGCGGGTGCCATGGCCCGCCTCGCCGGCAAAGC
>CAIWPS010000148.1 GCA_903914615.1 uncultured beta proteobacterium
TGCGCGCGCAGGAGCCCGCCGTGCAGGCGCCCGCGCCGGCGGCCGACCTGGCCGCGCCGGCCGCGCCTGCGCTGCAGACCGCCGTGCTGGCGGGGGGCTGCTTCTGGGGCGTGCAGGGGGTGTTCCAGCATGTGGCCGGGGTGACGAGCGCCGTCTCGGGCTATGCCGGCGGCGACGCCCGCACGGCCACCTACGAACAGGTGGGCAGCGGCACCACGGGCCATGCCGAGTCGGTGCGCATCGTCTACGACCCGAAGGTGATCAGCTACGGCCGGCTGCTGCAGATCTACTTCTCGGTCGCCCACGACCCCACCGAGCTCAACCGCCAGGGCCCCGACCACGGCACGCAGTACCGCTCGACGGTCTTCGCCGCCGACGCCGAGCAGGCCCGCGTGGCGCGCAGCTACATCGAGCAGCTGGACCGCGCCCGCACCTTCGGCAAGCCGCTGGCGACCACGGTGGAAACGCTCAAGGCCTTCTACCCGGCCGAGGCCTACCACCAGGACTTCCTGGCGCTGAACCCGCGCTACCCCTACATCGTCATCAACGACCTGCCCAAGGTGGAGAACCTGCGGCGCCTGTTTCCCGCCAGCTACCGCGACCAGCCGGTGCTGGTGGGGGCGGGGCATTGAGGCCGCGGCGCCCATGACGGCGCCCATGACGGCGCTCATGTCGGCGCCTTGCGGGGCCCTGCGCCGCCTGGCGGCACGGGTCGTCGCGCTGGCGCTGGGCCTGGCAGCGCCCGCGCTGGCGCAGCCGGCCGCGGACTTCCAGGCCATCGACGCCCTGGTCGCCGGCGCCATCGCCGAGCACCAGCTTCCCGGTGCGGTGGTGCTGATCGGCCATGGCGGCCGCATCGTCTTCGAGCGCGCCTACGGCCACCGCGCGCTGGTGCCACGGGTCGAGGCGATGAGCGACGACACCATTTTCGACATGGCTTCGCTGACCAAGTGCCTGGCGACCGCCACGGCGCTGATGCAGCTGCACCAGCAGGGCCTGTTCGACTTCGACGACCCGGTGGCCCGCCACCTGCCCGCCTTCGCCGGCGACGGCAAGCAGGGCATCACGATCCGCGAGCTGATGACGCACTACTCGGGCATCCCGGACGCCGACCCGCGCGGCACATGGTCGGGCTACGAGGAAGGCCTGCGGCGCGCCTTCGCGACCCCGACGGTCGGCCCGCCGGGCAGCGTGTTCCGCTACAGCGACCTCAACTTCATCGCCCTGGCGGCGCTGGTCGAGAAGCTCAGCGGCCAGACGCTGGACGCCTACACGCTGGAGCACATCTACACCGCGCTGGGCATGCTGCACACCCGCTTCCTGCCGCCCGCGGCCTGGCTGCCGAAGATCGCGCCCACCGAATACGACGAGCAGGGGCGGATGATGCGCGGCCTGGTCGACGACCCGACCTCGCGCCGCATGGGCGGCGTGGCCGGGCATGCCGGCCTGTTCTCGACCGCCGGCGACGTCGCCCTCTACGCGCAGGCGCTGCTGGACGGCCTTGCGGGGCGGCCCAGTGCCTTTCCGCTCAGCCGCCATGAACTGCAGCTGATGACGAGCCCGCAGCAGCCCGCGCCCGCGCAGCCGGCGGGGCCGCAGCACCGCGTCTACCGCCGCGGCGTGGGCTGGGACATCGATTCGCCCTATGCCGTGCGCGGCGACCCGCAGGGTGCGCAGTTCGGCGAGCACTCCTTCGGGCACACCGGCTACACCGGCACCTCTTTGTGGATCGACCCCGACAGCGACAGCTACGTGATCGTGCTGGCCAACAACGGCCACCCGGTGCACAAGGGCAACATCACGCCGCTGCGCAGGGCCATCGCGGCGGCGGCGGCGCGGGTGCTGGGGGCCGCCAGGTAGGGGTGCCCAGGCAGGTCGCCATCGTCGGGGCAAGTGAAGTCAGACAAGCCCGGCGCCATGCCAGGCCGCATTCACTTGCCGATCTGCTTGCTCACCTGGTTTTCCTGCTGGTTCAGCACCTTCTGCTCGCTCTTGGTGATGTGGCCGCCGTTCTGCGCCGCCATGTCGCGCTCTTCCTGGCGAATGGCCTTGTCTTCCTTGTGGATCTTGGCGGCCTTGCCCTTGCTCATCTCGCCTTCGGCCACCTCCTGCTTGACGCGCTTGTTCTGATTCGCCAGCCGCGCATTCACTTCGGCGCGGCGCGGGTGCTGCTTGTCCCAGTTCCCTGCGCCGGCACTGGCGGCCGCTGCGCTCTGGGCGTGGGCGAGGCCGGCCGTGCAGGCGAGAACGGCGGCCAAGACAGGGGCGAGAAGTTTCGACATGTTGAGCTCCGTGTGGGTGTGAGTTGCCGGATCGGCGTTCGCGCCGATCCTGTTCCCACAACGGCAGGCAGCAAGAGGCTGTTGACGGGTCTCGTGTTGCGAAAGGCAAAGGGTTGCCTGGTCGGGCGGCAACACTGCAGCGGATCAGCGAGACGGCGGGCAGGTCGAGGCCCGAAATCGGCAAGGCCCAGATCCCTTTGCCGCTTCTGGAGGCTGACCACCTGGCGCAAGCCCCCGATGAAGCACATCGTGGCAGCGCGTGGCATCAAGCAAGTGGTGGCAGAACCGCCACGCATTGCTTTACTTCACAGGTCGAGGGGGGTGCCAAGGCAAGCGATGCCTTGGTGCGACCGGCAAGAATCGAACTTGCGACTAAGCCTTCGGAGGGCCCAATGATATCCACTTCACCACGGTCGCGTGGGGTCGCGGATTCTATCGCGCGGGGGTCGGCACCCCGTGCAGCGCTGTTCGGGCGCAGGCTCGCGACCAGGGGTCGGCCCCTATAATCGACGGGTTTTTGCCGCCGCTGGCCGCGGCGGCTCACGCACCCCCGCGGGCGCGCCGCACGACCACCGCACGCCCGCCGCAACAGAGGATTTCATGAGCGATCCACAGCACGACGCGAACGACGCCGAACCCGAGGGCCATGAAGGCCCGATCAAGACCCCCAAGCAGCTGATCGTCACCGTCGTGGCGTCGTTCGTGGTGCCCATCCTCGGCATCATCCTGCTCGTCAACTACGTCGACTTCGGCACCCGCACCGGCGCCGGCAGCGACGGCCTCGGCGCCGAGGCCGTGGCGCAACGCATCCAGCCCGTGGGCCGGGTCGAAATCCGCGACGCCGCCAACCCCGGCGTGCTGCGCACCGGCGAGCAGGTCTACCAGGGCGTGTGCTCTTCCTGCCACGGCGTGGGCGCCCTGGGCTCGCCCAAGTTCGGCGACACCGCGGCCTGGGCGCCGCGCATCAAGACCGGCTTCGACGCGCTGTGGAACTCGGCGCTGAAGGGCAAGAACTCGATGCCGGCCCAGGGCGGCGGCGAGTACAGCGACTTCGAGATCGCCCGCGCCGTGGTCTACATGGCCAACCAGGGCGGCGCCAAGTTCGACGAACCCAAGGCCCCGGCCAGCGCCGCGTCGGCCGCCAGCGCGCCGAACTGAAGCGCGCCGAACCGAAGGCGCGCACGGCGCCACGAAAGCCGCCCGCCGGGCGGCTTTTTCATGCCCGCGCTGCATCCGCGCTGCGGTGCCACGCGTAAGGGCCGGTGTGACCTTGCACCCGCATCCCCTGCCCGCTGTGAAAGCCCCCCGCTCAGCCTGGCTCCGATGGTGCCGGCAAGGGCTGCAGCACATAGCCGAAACGCGCCGGCATCTGCGCGAAGGTCAGCTCGGCGGGCTGCCAGTGCCCGGCCAGCACGGCCTCGGCGGCCACGCCCATGTCCATGGTGTGCACCAGGCCGAAGCCGAGGTCGGTGTGCAGGTACAGCCGCCCCGCCTCGTCGAGCCAGCTGCTGCGCACCTGCGCCGGCAGGCCGGTGTGGCTGTGCACCGGCCAGCGCGCGCCATCGCCCACGCGCCAGACGAAGGGCGCGGCTTCGAGCTGCACGTAGACGCGCTGCGGCCCGTTCTGGAAGTACCACGCGCCGCTGGCATCGCAGGCGTAGTTGCGTTCGATGAAGGCGCGCAGCTTGTCGTGCAGGATGCGGCTGCCCTTGACCTGCGGGAAGGGCCCGGCAGCCTGCGTGCGGTCGTCGCGCATGTACCACTCGCCGCGCGCGTCCAGCGCCAGCCAGCCCCAGCAGTGCGGCACCTGCGGCCACTTGCGCAGCGCGGCGGCGACGATCTCGTCCATGGCGCCGATCTTGCTCCTTCAGCCGTGCTGCTGCAGCCAGTCGGCCACCGCCGGCGGCATGGCCTGCACATGGCCCGGCGGCCGGCCCGCGGGGAAGCCGACATGGCCGCCATGCGCCGGCTGCCACAGCGTCACCCAGGGCCCGGCGCGGCCCGGCGCCGGCAGCGAGGCGGCGGGCACGAAGGGGTCGTTGCGCGCATTCAGCACCAGGGCCGGGATGCGGATGCGCGCCAGCTGCGGCAGCGCCGACGCGCGCGACCAGTAGTCGGGGGTGTCGACAAAGCCGTGCAGCGGCGCCGTGAAGACATCGTCGAACTCGTAAAGCGTGCGCGCCGCGGCCAGCTTGGTGCCGTCGAAGAGGCCCGGGAACTGCCGCAGCTTGGCCAGCGCGCGCGGCTTCATCGTGGCCAGGAACATGCGCGCATAGACCAGGCGGTTGAAGCCGCGGTCGATGGCCCGGCCGGCCGCTGCCAGGTCGATAGGCGAGCACACCGCGGCCACCGCGGCGGCCGTGGCCGCGGCGCTGTCGCCGGCCTCTTCGGCCCAGCGCAGCAGCGCGTTGCCGCCCAGCGAGACGCCCACCGCCAGCAGCGGCGCCGCGGCCTGCGTGCGCAGGCGCGACAGGATCCAGCCGACCTCTTCGAAGTCGCCCGAATGGTAGGCGCGCGGCGCCAGGTTCAGCTCGCCCGAACAGCCGCGGAAATGCGGCACCGAGAAGGCCCAGCCGCGCTGCTGCGCGACGCTGGCGAAGGCCTGCGCATACTGGCTCGCGCTGCTGCCCTCCAGGCCATGGAAGAGCACGAGGTGGCGCCTGGCCGGCGCGCTGCCGGGCGGCCGCTGCAGGTGGTCGACGTCGATGAAGTCGCCGTCGGGCGTGGCCCAGCGTTCGCGCACGAAGCGCGGTGGCGCGCCGAGGTGGCGTCGTGACAGCGTGGCCGCCCAGATCGTCTGCAGGTTGCCGCCGGGCAGCCACCAGGGCGCCCGGTAGTGCCGCGCGAAGCCTTCGACGGCGCTGCCCACTAATGCAGCGTCGACGGGGCGTCGCTGCCCGCACCGGGCAGCAGCACCGCGGTGCCCGGGCTGGCGTGGTGCGCGGCCAGGCGCCAGCCCAGCGGCGTTTCCAGGTAGACATTGGTGGCCAGCACGAATGCCGACTGGGTGCCGCCCTCGGTGGGCACGGCCACGCGTTCGACCAGGTGGTGCAGCGCGCAGCCGGGGTGCTGCAGGCGGTGCACCTGCTCGGGCTGCACGGGAATGCCGCCGTTGGCGAAGATGGCCGCGAAGCTGGCGCGGATGGCCGCCGCGCCGACCACGCGCGGGCCGCCGGGGTGGACGCAGAAGATCTCGTCGTCGTCGGCCCACAGCGCCATCAGGCGCTCGATGTCACCTTGCTGCAGCGCTTCGTAGAACTGCGCCTCGGCGTCGTCGGGCGTGCCGGTCAGGGCGGTGGGCAGCAGCGGGGGCCGGGCCATGGCGTGCCGGGCTCAGCGGAACACCACGCACTTGTGGCCGTTCACGAGCACGCGGTGCTCGACATGCCAGCGCACCGCGCGCGCCAGCACCATGCATTCGATGTCGCGGCCCACCGCGGTGTAGTCCTCGGCCGAGAGCGTGTGGTCCACGCGCTGCACGTCCTGCTCGATGATGGGCCCCTCGTCGAGGTCGGCGGTGACGTAGTGCGCCGTGGCGCCGATGAGCTTGACGCCCCGCGCATGGGCCTGGAAGTAGGGCCGCGCGCCCTTGAAGCTGGGCAGGAAGCTGTGGTGGATGTTGATGGCGCGGCCGGCCAGCGCGCGGCAGAAGTCGGCGCTGAGGATCTGCATGTAGCGCGCCAGCACGACGAGGTCGACGCGCTCGCGCTCGATCAGCGCTTCCACCTGCTGCTCCTGCGCGCGCTTGACCTCCGCGCTGCTGCCGCCGGCCAGGGGAAGATGGTGGAAGGGGATGCCGTAGCTTGCGGCCAGCGACTCGAAGGCGCGGTGGTTGCTGACGATGGCCGCGATGTCCACCGCCAGCGAGCCGCTCTTGCAGCGGAACAGCAGGTCGTTCAGGCAGTGGCCGTGCTGGCTGACCATCAGCAGCAGGCGCGGCCGCGCGGCCAGGGCGTGGAAGTGCACGTCCATGCCGAACTGCTGGCGCGTGTGCTCGAACAGGGCGGCCAGCGTGGCCGCGTCGGCCAGCTGCGGCGGCGCCTGGAAATGCACGCGCATGAAGAACAGGCCCGTGGCATCCTCGCCTTCGAGATCGCCGAACTGCTGCGAGTCGATGATGTTGCAGCCGGCCTGGTAGAGCAGGCCCGAGACGGCATGCACGATGCCCTTGGTGTCGCGGCAGGCCAGCGTGAGGACGAACTGTGGGTCGATCGGCATCGCCGGCATTGTAGGGAGCGGGAATGAACACCAAGACCGACCTGGCCGACTGGCCCGAGAAGAGCCGCGAGCTCTCGCAGCTGCTGGCGCGCGCCGGCCTGGGCGACCGCGCCGCCTTCGCGCGGCTGTACGAGCGCACCAGCGGCCACCTGTTCGCGGTGCTGCTGCGCATCCAGCGCGACCGCGCGCAGGCCGAGGACCTGCTGCAGGAGGTCTACGTCGCGGTCTGGAAGGCCGCGGCCAGCTTCGACGCCGCGCGCAGCCAGCCGCTGACCTGGCTCACCCACATCGCGCGCAACCGCGCCATCGACAGCCTGCGCCGCGCCGGCGCGCAGCCGCAGACGCAGAGCCTGAGCGCCGCCGATGACGACGACGACCGCCCCGACCCCGTTGACGCCCTGGCCAGCGCCGACCCCGGCCCGCTGGACCTGCTGGGCCGGGCCAGCGACCGCCGCGAGCTCGGCCACTGCATGGAAAGGCTGACGCCGCCGCAGCGCCAGAGCGTGGCGCTGGCCTTCTACGACGGCCTCTCGCATGCCGAGGTGGCCGAGCAGCTGCGCGAGCCGCTGGGCACGGTCAAGAGCTGGGTGCGGCGCGCGCTGCAGACGCTCAAGGGTTGTCTGGAACGCGCCGCCGTGCGCGACACGTCGAAGGCCGGCTGACCATGGACTACGCCCGCCCCACCCTTGCCGACGCCCTGGCCGCCCAGTACGTGGCCGGTACCCTGCGCGGCCGCGCCCGCGCCCGCTTCGAGGCCCTGCTGCCCGGCCACCCGGCGCTGCAGCGCGCCGTGCGCGACTGGCAGGACCGCCTGCTGCCGCTGACCACCGTGCTGCCCGAGGTGGCGCCGCCGCCGCGCGTCTGGCGCGCCATAGAGGGCCGGCTGTGGCCGACGCCGCTGCCGCAGCCCTGGTGGCAGCGCCTGGGCCTGTGGCGCGCGCTCTCGGGTGCCGCGCTGGCCGGCGTCGTCGGCCTCGCGGTGCTGCTGTCCAATCCCCCGCCGGCACAGGCGCCGGTGGTGGTGGTGCTGGAGAGCACCGGCGCCGCGGCGGTCAGCGCCACCACCATCGTCGCCAGCCTGAGCGGCGACGGCCGCGCGCTGGTCACGCGCACGCTGACGCCGGTGAGCCTGACGAGCGACCGCGTGCTCGAGTTGTGGTCGGTGCCGCCGAACGGCAACCCGCGTTCGCTGGGCCTGATCTCGGCCAACGGCGCCACGGTGCTGGACCGCAGCAAGCTGCCGGCGACGCTGCTCAAGGGCGGCACCGCGGCGCTGGCCGTCAGCGTGGAGCCGCCGGGCGGTTCGCCCACCGGCGTGCCGACGGGGCCGGTCGTGTTTGCCGGAAAGCTGGCGACCTAGGGTCAGCGGCCGGGGCGGCCTTCCCAGCCGCCGCCCAGCGCCTTCACGAGGTCGACGCTGGCATTCAGCTGCGCCTGGCGGTTGCGCACCACGTCCAGCTGCGCCGCGGTGGCGGTGCGCTGGGCATCCAGCAGTTCGAGATACCCGGTGTAGCCGGCGTCGAAGCGCGCACGCGCGAGCTTCAGCGCGTGGGCGGCGGCGGCGTCGCGGCGCACGAACTCGCCCTGCGACTCGCGTGCCGCCGACAGGCTGGCCAGCGCATCGGCCACTTCCTTGAAGGCCGTGGCCACCGCCGCCTGGTAGGCGCCCACGGCCTCGCGCTGGCGCGCGCCGGCCTGGTCGGTGCGGGCCTGGTTGCGGCCGCCGTCGAAGAGCGGCAGCGCCAGGCCGAAGCCGGCCGACCAGAAGCGCGCCGGCGCCTTCAGCAGGCTCGACAGCGCGCCGCTCTCGTCGCCCAGCGCGCCGGTGAGCGAGACCTGCGGAAACATCGCCGCGCGGGCGACGCCGATCTGCGCATTGGCGGCCACCAGCAGTTCCTCGGCGCGGCGGATGTCGGGCCGGCGTTCCAGCAGCGCCGAGGGCAGTCCCGCCGGCGGCTGCGGCGGCAGCGCGTCCGCGGCCAGGCGGCCTTCGGGCAGGGCCAGCGCCGGGTCGGCGGTGAGCAGGCCCAGGAAGGACTGCGCGAGCGCGCGCTGGCGCTGCAGTTCGCGCAGCTGCAGCGCGGCGTCGGCGCGCAGGATCTCGGCCTGCTCGGCGTCCAGCGCCGAGCCCACGCCGCCCTTCAGCCGCTCGGCGGCCAGCCGCGCGCCGGCCTCGCGCGTGGAAAGCGTGGCGCGCGTCGCGATGGCCTGCTCGTCCAGCGAGCGCAGCGCGAACCAGCCCTGCGCCACCGCGCCGGCCACCGTCAGCCGCACCGTGTCGCGCGCCGCCCGGCTGGCCAGCAGCTGCGCGCGTGCGGCCTCGGTGGCACGGCGCAGCCGGCCCCAGAAGTCGATCTCGTAGGAGGCGGACAGCGAGAGCTTGAAGTCGTTGCCGGTGACGGTGACGCCGTAGGGGTTGCTGGGCACCGCGGCGCCGAGCTGGGTGCGGCCGGCGTTGGCACCGGCGCCGAGCGCGGGTTGCTGGGCGCCGCTGGCTTCGCGCAGCTGGGCTTCGGCAAGTTCGACGCGCGCCGCGGCCTGCGCGATGTCGGCGTTGGCGGCCAGGGCCTTGTCGACAAGCTGCGTCAAGGTCGCATCGCCATACGACCGCCACCAGTCGGCGGCGAGCACGGCGCTGCCGCCGTCGCCTTGCGGGTATTGCGCCGGCAGCGGAATCGCCGGCCGCTGGTAGTCGGGCCCGACGGCGGCGCAGCCGGCCAGCAGCGCGGCTGCAGCCAGTGCCGTTGCGGCGCGCCTCATGACCAGCTCTCCCCGCTGGGCACGTCCGGCCCGTGGCTGTGCACCGGCCGCGGCTTCTTCGCCAGCAGCGCGAAGAACAGCGGCACGAAGATGGGTGCGACGAAGGTGGCGACGAGCATGCCGCCGAAGACGCCGGTGCCCATGCTCTGCCGCGCCGCTGCGCCTGCGCCGGTGGCCACGACCAGCGGCAGCACGCCGAAGACGAAGGCCAGCGAGGTCATCACGATGGGCCGGAAGCGCAGCCGCGCCGCGTCGCGCGCCGCCTCGGCCGCGGTCTTGCCTGCGGCCATGCCCTGCATCGCGAACTCGGCGATCAGGATGGCGTTCTTCGCTGCCAGGCCGATGAGCACGATGAGGCCGATCTGGAAGTAGATGTCGTTGCTCATGCCGCGCAGGAACACCAGCAGCAGCGCCCCCGTCACCGCGAAGGGCACCGCCAGCAGCACCGCCAGCGGCACGCCCCAGCGTTCGTACAGCGCAGAGAGGATCAGGTAGACCATCACGATGGCAAAGCCGAAGGCGAAGACGCTGGCGTTGCCGGTGCGCTTTTCCTGGAACGCCTGGCCCGTCCACTCGATGGCATAGCCGGGCGGCAGCACCTCGCGCGCCACCGCCTGCACCGCCGCCAGGCCCTCGCCCGAGCTGAACCCCGGCTTGGCGCTGCCCAGCATCTTGGCCGAGACATAGCCGTTGTAGCGGTCGATCTGCTCCGGGCCGATGAGGTTGCTGACCGTGATCAGCGCCTTCAGCGGCACCATCTGCCCGCTGGTGCTGCTGCGCACGTAGAGGGCGCCGATGTCCTCGGGCTTGGACCGGAAGGGCGCGTCGGCCTGCATGGTGACGCGGTAGGTGCGGCCGGACTTGTTGAAGTCGTTGATGTAGAGCGACCCCATCTGCGCCTGCAGCGCCGCGAAGACGTCGTTGACCGGGATGCCCAGGGCCAGCGCCTTCTCGCGGTCTACCTCCACGCGCAGCTGCGGCACGGTGGGGCGGAAGAAGGTGTTGATGCCCTCCAGCTCGGGCCGCTTGCGCAGCGCGGCCATGAACTCGTTGGTGACGCCGGCCAGGCGGCCGGTGTCGCTGTCCAGCCGTCCCTGCACA
>CAIWPS010000149.1 GCA_903914615.1 uncultured beta proteobacterium
ATGCGGTAGGCATCTTCACCGGGTTCGATGAACTCGACCTTGCCGCCCAGCGCGGCCAGGCGGTCGGCGATGAGCTGCGAGATGCGGTCCAGGCCTTCGCGGTCGCCGCTGCCCGATTCGATCGCCACCAGATCCTTCAGGGTGTCGAGCAAGGGCTGCTTCTGCTGCTGCACCTGGGCCCAGACGGCGGCGTCGGGTGCGGCCAGCACCGGCGGGGCCAGCACGCTCAGCACGAGGCAGGCAGCCGCAAGGGCCGGGCGAAGGTGGCGCTGGGGCATTTTCATGGGCCGGGCGGGGGGGCTGCAGCAAAGCGTGCAGTGTGGCACGCGTTCGACGGCACGGGGCGCCTGCCAGCCGCTAAGCTGCCGAGCATGCTCGACGCCACCTCGACCGCCCTTTCCGGCATGCAAGCCGCCTGGCAGGGCCTGCAGGTCGCGGGCCAGAACATCGCCAACCTGGGCACCGCGGGCTACCGCCGCCAGCAGCTCGCCGCCACGGCCGGGGCGGAGGGCGGCGTCGCCACCACCGTCACCGCAGCCGCCGCGCCCGGCGCCGCACCGGAAGCCGACATGGTCGGGCTGCTGCAGGCGAAAAACAGCTTCCTGGCCAACCTGGCCGTCTTCAAGACCAGCGACCGCATGGCCGGGGCCTTGCTCGACATCGCCGGCTGAAGCCACCGGCCTCGCGCCGGCCGCCGCCGCGGCTCGGGCGAGAATGCGGCGATGAGAACACCGCGCCGCCATGCCGAACGCCACCGCACCGACCGCATCGGCTGGCTGCGCGCCGCCGTGCTGGGCGCCAACGACGGCATCGTCTCCACCGCCAGCCTGATGGTGGGCGTGGCCGCGGCAAACGCCAGCCACGCCAGCATCCTCGTCAGCGGCGTCGCCGGGCTGGTCGCCGGCGCGATGTCGATGGCCGCGGGCGAGTACGTGTCGGTGCACTCGCAGGCCGACACCGAGCAGGCCGACCTGAAGAAGGAGCGTGCCGAGCTCGACGCCGACCCCGTGGCCGAAGGCCGCGAGCTGGCGGCGATCTACGTCGGCCGCGGCCTCGAGCCGGCGCTGGCCACGCAGGTGGCGGCGCAGCTGATGGCGCACGACGCGCTGGGCGCGCATGCGCGCGACGAACTCGGCATCTCGGCGACCCTGAGCGCGCGCCCGGTGCAGGCGGCCATGGCCTCGGCAGCGAGCTTCGCCGTCGGCGCCGCGTTGCCGCTGGCGGTGGCCGCGGTGGCGCCGGGCCGCGCCCTGGTCTATTGCGTCGCGGGCTCGTCGCTGCTCTTCCTGGCCGGGCTGGGCGTGGCGGCGGCGCGGGCCGGTGGCGCCGGGGCCTGGAAGAGTGCCGCGCGCGTCACCTTCTGGGGCGCGCTGGCCATGGCCATCACTGCGGGCGCCGGCGCGCTGTTCGGCGCCGCGGCCTAGCGGGCCTAGCGGGCCTAGCGGGCCTGGCCGGCCTGGTGGGCCAGTTGGGCCTGGCTCTCAGCCCGGCCTGGTCGCGGTGTACTCGGAGAAGATGCCCAGCTCGACATGCCTTTGCACGGCGGTGAAGCCGGCGTCGCGCATGGCCTGCAGCACGGTCTCGGGCGGGATACAGGCTTCGATCGTGTCCCAGTAGTAGCGCCACAGGTGTGCGGTCTGGCTCTGCCGCTGCACGATGCGCGCCAGCAGCGGCACCACGGCGCGCATGTAGGTCTTCAGCAGCAGCGTCGCGATGCGGCCCTGGGGCCGCGTGATCTCGAGGATGAGCAGGCGGCCGCCGGGCTTGAGCACGCGATGGAACTCGGCCAGCGCCGCTGCCAGGTCGGCGAGATGGCGCAGTGCATAGCCCATGCTCAGGAAGTCGGCGCTGGCGTCGCTGCGCGGCAGCGCCTCGGCACGGCCGGCCAGCAGTTCGACGCCGGGCAGGTGGGCCTGGCCCATCATGCCCGGGCTGGGGTCGACGCCGACGACGCGGCCCTGCGGCCCCACCAGCGCCAGCGCCTCGCGCGCCACCAGGCCGGTGCCGATGCCCACGTCCAGCACCTGCGCGCCCGCGGCCAGGCCGGCACGCTGCAGCGCCTGGCGCCGGTACCAAGGGCCCGAGCCCAGGGCCATCACGTGCTCGATGCGGTCGTAGTCGGCCGCGGTGTCGTCGAAGATGCTGCGCACGAAGCGCTGGCGCGCGGGCTCGTCGGGGTAGTAGTCGGTCAGCGGCAGATGCGGACGCAGCACGGCAGGCGGCGCGGGCTGGGGCAGAGGCTGGTCGGTCATGGCACGGGTCCCGGCGCAACCGGGGTCGGCGCGCAGCGCGGCAGCATACGCCGCCGACCCGGCCGGCCCCCTTGTGCCAGATCAGGGGCCGCCCGGGCCGCCATGAAGAACAATCGGCCCACCCCAGGCCACGGGCCGCACGCCGCAACCCCTCACCCACCCATGCTCAGCCTCCTGCCCGCCCCCGTTCGCGGCGCCTTCTGCGGCCTGCTGCTGGCCCTGACCACCCTGCTCTTCACGCTGGCCATGTTCCCCCCGGCGCTGGCCAAGCTGCTGCTGCCCGGGCTGGCCGTGCGCCGCGGCTGCGACCGCGCGCTCACCGCGCTGGCTTCGGCCTGGGTGGCCGTGAACAACGCCTGGATCGCCGCCGTGCGCCCGGCGCAATGGGACGTGCAGGGCGTCGAAGGCCTGCACGAGCGCGGCTGGTACCTGGTGTCCAGCAACCACCAGAGCTGGGTCGACATCCTGGTGCTGCAGCGCATCTTCCACGGCCGCATCCCGTTCCTGAAGTTCTTCCTCAAGCGCGAGCTGATCTGGGTGCCGGTGATTGGCCTGGCCTGGTGGGCGCTGGACTTTCCCTTCATGAAGCGCGGCAAGGGCAGCGGCGCGCGCGGCAGCGACCTGGAAACGACGCGCAAGGCCTGCGAGAAGTTCAAGCGCATCCCCACCTCGGTGATCAACTTCGTCGAGGGCACGCGCTTCACGCCGGCCAAGCAGGCGCGCCAGCGCAGCCCCTACCGCCACCTGCTCAAGCCCAAGATCGGCGGCCTGGGCATTGCACTGGCCACCATGGGCGAGCAGTTCGAGGCCCTGCTGGACGTGACCATCGTCTACCCCGAAGGCACACCGCGCTTCTGGGACCTGCTGTGCGGCCGCATCGGCGCCGTCACCGTGCGCGTGCGCTCGCTGCCCCTCCCGGCCGGGGTGCTGGGTGGCGACCCGGTGGGCGACAAGGCCTACCGGCAGCGCCTGGCGGCCTGGGTGGAAGGGCAGTGGGCGGAGAAGGACGCGCTGATCGATGCCCTGTTGGCAGGCCCGGCCGCATAGGGGCTGGCGCCGTTTGTCTTGCCTTGCGAGACAGATTCCCAGGGAGCACCCCATGCGAGTGAATGCCCGGCTCGACGAAACCGCCCAGCGGCAGCTCGAATACCTGGCCCGCAGCACCGGCCAGAGCGTGAGCCACCTCGTGCGCGAGAGCGTGGCGGCCTGCTGCGCCCAGCAGCGCGCACAGGGCGCGGTGCCTTCGCGCTTCCTGGCGCCGGCCGGCAGCGGTCACAGCGGCCGCAGCGACGTGGCTTGCACGGTCAAGCGTGAGCTCGACGCCGCCCTGGCCGACAAGCACCGGGCG
>CAIWPS010000150.1 GCA_903914615.1 uncultured beta proteobacterium
CGACGCGGCGCTGGCGCACTACAACCAGGTGCTGGACGTGAGCCGCGCCGACCTGCAGGGCCTGCTGCACGAAGCCGAGGCCGCGGCCTACCGCCGCACCCTCGGCGCCCTGCGCTGCGAAGACATAATGTCGCGCCACCCGGTCGCCGTCAGCCGCAACAGCACGGTCGGCCAGGCGCGCCACCTGATGCGCCAGCGCGGCATCAAGGCGCTGCCGGTGATCGACCGTGCGCGCCATCTCGTGGGCATCGTGACGATGGCGGACTTCGTGCGCGAGACCGCCGTCGACCCGGCGCTGGCCGTCGGCGAGGTGATGACGCGCCGCGTGCGCGTGGCGGGAGCCCACCTGCACGTCATCGAGCTGCTGCCGCTGTTCTCGGAGGGCGGCCACCACCACCTGCCCATCGTCGACGACGAGCAATGCCTGGTGGGCATCGTCACCCAGTCGGACATGGTGCGGGCCCTGCACCGCGCCGTCGGCGCCGGCTGAGCGCACGCGGCCTCAGATCGACATCTTCTGCCGCACGCCCTCGGCTTCCATGTCGGCGCCGCGGCCGCGCTGGACGATCTCGCCGCGCTCCATCACCAGGTACTGGTCGGCCAGTTCGGCGGCGAAGTCGTAATACTGCTCGACCAGCACGATGGCCATCGTGCCGCGGTCGGCCAGCATGCGGATGACGCGGCCGATGTCCTTGATGATGCTGGGCTGGATGCCTTCGGTGGGCTCGTCCAGCATCAGCAGCTTCGGACCCGCGGCGAGCGCGCGGGCGATGGCCAGTTGCTGCTGCTGGCCGCCGGAAAGGTCACCACCGCGGCGGCCGATCATCTGCTTGAGCACCGGGAACAGCTCGAAAAGCTCCGCCGGAATGGCCGTGCCGCCGCTCTTCGTCGCCAGGCCCATGCGCAGGTTCTCCTCCACCGTCAGGCGGCCGAAGATCTCGCGCCCCTGCGGCACGTAGCCGATGCCGCGCCTGACGCGCTCGTAGCTGGTGGCCCGGGTGATGTCGGCGCCTTCCAGCGTCACCGTGCCGGCCTTCACCGGCACCACGCCCATGAGGCTCTTCAGCAGCGTCGTCTTGCCGACGCCGTTGCGACCGAGGATGACGGTGACCTCGCCCAGCTTCGCCTCGAAGCCGAGGTTGCGCAGGATGTGGCTGCCGCCGTAATACTGGTTCAGGCCATCGACCTTCAGGATGACGTCACCGGCCAAGGTACACCTCGACCACCTTCTCGTTGGCCTGCACCTCGCTCAGAAGGCCTTCGGCCAGCACGCTGCCTTCGTGCAGCACGGTGACGGTCTTGCGCCCCTCGGTCAGCTGGTCGACGAACTTCATGTCGTGCTCGACGACGACCAGCGAATGCTTGCCTTCAAGCGTCAGGAAGAGCTCGGCCGTGCGCTCGGTCTCCTCGTCGGTCATGCCGGCCACGGGCTCGTCCAGCAGCAGCAGCTTGGGGTCCTGCATCAGCAGCATGCCGATCTCCAGCCACTGCTTCTGGCCGTGGCTGAGCAGCCCCGCGGTGCGCTGCGCTTCGTCCTTGAGATGGATGAGCAACAACACTTCCTCGATGCGCGACAGCTGCGCGCCGCTGAGGCGGTGGAACAGCGCCGCGCGCACACCGCGGTCGGCCTTCAACGCGAGTTCCAGGTTCTCGAAGACGCTGAGCTGTTCGTACACCGTGGGTTTCTGGAACTTGCGGCCGACGCCGGCCTGGGCGATCTCGGGCTCGGTCAGGCGCAGCAGGTTGATGTTGCTGCCGAAGAAGACCTTGCCGGCGTCGGGCCGCGTCTTGCCGGTGATGCAGTCCATCATCGTCGTCTTGCCGGCGCCGTTGGGGCCGATGATGCAGCGCAGCTCGCCGACGTTGATCGTCAGGCTGAGCTTGTTCAGGGCCTTGAAGCCGTCGAAGCTGACGGTGATGTCCTCGACGTAGAGCGCCACGCCCTGGCCGAAGTAGGCCTCCTCGCCGGCGATCACCGAGCCGGTCTTCGTCTGGTGCTCGGCCAGGCGCTTCGCGCCGGCCTCCATCAGGTCCGGCGTCACAGGTGCTTCTCCTTCTTGCGCCTGAAGAGGCCGACGATGCCGTCGGGAAGAAAGAGCGTCACGGCGATGAACAGCGCACCGAGGAAGAAGAGCCAGAACTCGGGGAAGGCCACCGTGAACCAGCTCTTCGCGCCGTTGACGAAGAAGGCGCCGACGATGGGGCCGATGAGCGTGGCGCGGCCACCCACGGCGGCCCAGATGGCGATCTCGATGCTGGCTGCCGGGCTCATCTCGCCGGGGTTGATGATGCCCACCTGCGGCACGTACAAGGCCCCGGCGACGCCGCACATCACGGCCGACAACGTCCAGATGCTGAGCTTGTAGGCCACCGGGTTGTAGCCGGTGAACATCACCCGCGTCTCGGCGTCTCGGATGGCCTGCAGCACGCGGCCGTACTTGCTCTGCACGATGGCGCGCGCCATGACGAAGAAGCCGATCAGCACCAGCCCCGTCAGCACGCACAGCAGCACGCGCATGCTCGGCGTGGTGATGGGCGTGCCCAGGATGCGCTTGAAGTCGGTGAAGCCGTTGTTGCCACCGAAGCCGGTCTCGTTGCGGAAGAACAGCAGCATCGCAGCGAAGGTCAGCGCCTGGGTGATGATGCTGAAGTACACGCCCTTGATGCGGCTGCGGAAGGCGAAGAAGCCGAACACGAAGGCCAGCAGCCCCGGCACCAGCAGCACGAAGAGCATCTGCGCCACGAAGCTGTCGGACAGGGCCCAGTGCCAGGGGTATTCCTTCCAGTTCAGGAAGACCATGAAGTCGGGCATGTCGGACTTGTACTGGCCGTCGCGGCCGATCTGCCGCATCAGGTACATGCCCATGGCGTAGCCGCCGAGCGCGAAGAACAGGCCATGGCCCAGCGACAGGATGCCGGTGTAGCCCCAGATGAGGTCCATCGCCAGCGCGCAGATGGCGTAGCACAGGATCTTGCCGAGCAGGCTGACGTAGAAGTCCGACAGGTGCAGCACGCTGCCTTCGGGCACGACGAGGTTGAGCACCGGCACCAGCACCGCCATCACGCCCAGCGCCAGCGCCACGCCGGCCCAGCCCTTCGCGGAGAGCACGGTGGGCTTCATTCCGCCGACCTTCCCTTCAGCGCGAAGATGCCCTGCGGCCGTTTCTGGATGAAGATGACGATGAAGGCCAGCACCATGATCTTGGCCAGCACCGCGCCCTGCCAGCCTTCGAGCAGCTTGTTCAGCACCCCCAGGCCCAGCCCGGCATAGACGGTGCCGGCGATCTGCCCCACCCCGCCCAGCACGACGACCATGAAGCTGTCGACGATGTAGCCCTGGCCGAGATCGGGCCCGACGTTGCCGACCTGGCTCAGCGCGCAGCCCGCCAGCCCGGCAATGCCGGCGCCCAGGGCGAAGGCGTAGGTGTCCACGCGCGCGGTGTTCACGCCCACGCAGGCGGCCATGCGGCGGTTCTGCGTCACGCCGCGCACGAACAGGCCCAGCCGCGTCTTGCCGATCAGCAAGGCCATGCCCAGCAGCACCAGCGCCGCGAAGGCCAGGATGGCGAGGCGGTTGTACGGCAGGGTCAGGTTGGGCAGCACCTGCACGCCGCCCGACAGCCAGCCCGGGTTCTCGACGCCGACGTTCTGCGCGCCGAAGAGCGTGCGCACGGTCTGCATCAGGATGAGGCTGATGCCCCAGGTGGCCAGCAGCGTTTCCAGCGGCCGGCCGTAGAGCCAGCGGATGACGGTGCGTTCCATCACCGCACCGACGAGCGCGCTGGCGATGAAGCTCACGGGCACGGCCGCGGCGATGTAGAAGTCGAAGGCCCCGGGTGCGTACTGGCGGAACAGGTTCTGCACGAAATAGGTGGCGTAGGCACCGATCATGATCAGCTCGCCATGCGCCATGTTGATGACGCCCATCAGCCCGTAGGTGATGGCCAGGCCCAGCGCGGCCAGCAGCAGGATCGAGCCCAGGCTGATGCCGGTGAAAAGCACGCCCAGGCGTTCGCCCCAGGCCAGCCGCGAAGCCACTTTCGACAGCGTCGCGTCCAGCGCCGCCTTCACCTCGGGGTCGGTCTCGGCGGCCAAGCGCTCGATGAGCAGGCTCTTGGTCGAGGGCTCGTCGCTGCCGGCCAGCAGCGTGGCGGCAGCCAGGCGCTTGGACTTGTCGGTCGACGAGATCAGCACCGCCGCTTTCAGCACGGCCAGCTGCGACTTGATGGCGGGGTCGGTCTCGGTCTTCTCGGCCTTCTCGATCAGCACCAGCTTGCCTTCGTCGGCCTGGTCCTGGAGTTCGGTGACGGCCTTGGCACGCTCGGCGCGGTCGGGCGAGAACAGCTTCAGCGCCGCCAGCGCCGATTCCAGCTCGCGCCGCATTCGGTTGGGGTTGACGACGTCCTCGGCGCCTTCGGGCAGCGTCGCGGCCGCGCCGCTGGCAGCATCTGTGACCTTGCCGTCGTGATTGATCAGCGCCTTGCCGCCGGCGATCTTCACCTCGTCGGCCAGCAGGGCTTGCACGTAGGCGGCCAGCGCCGGGTCGGCGGCGACCACCACCTCGTTGAGCGCCGCGATGCGTGCGTCGCTTTCGCCCTGCGCGATGCGCAGGGCCTGGTCGGGCGTGAGCGCGAAGGTCGCGCTCACGCCGCAAAGGCCCACCAGGAAGACGATCCAACGCAACAGCACGGCAGGCCTCTCAAACCCCATGAAGGTGGCGCAGCAAGGACTGCGCCAGCCGGATCACTTCTTTTCCGGTTCGTCCTTCTTGCCCTTGTTCTCGGGGATGTACGGGCTCCACGGCTGGGCCTTGACCGGGCCCGGCGTCTTCCACACCACGTTGAACTGGCCGTCGGGCTTGATCTCGCCGATGAACACGCTCTTGTGCAGGTGGTGGTTCTTCGGGTCCATCATCGACATGATGCCGCTCGGTGCCTTGTAGGTCTGGCCGGCCATCGCGGCGATGACCTTGTCGGTGTCCGTGCTCTTGGCCTTGGTCACCGCCTGCACCCACATGTTGAAGCCGATGACGCTGGCTTCCATCGGGTCGTTGGTCAGCGGCTTGTCCTTGTGGCCGGCGATGCCCTTGGCCTTGGCGTACTCGCTCCACTGCTTGATGAAGGCGTCGTTGGTCGGGTTCTTGATCGACATGAAGTAGTTCCATGCCGCCAGGTGGCCGACCAGCGGCTTGGCGTCGACGCCGCGCAGTTCTTCCTCACCCACCGAGAAGGCCACGACCGGCACATCGGTCGCCTTCAGGCCCTGGTTGCCGAGTTCCTTGTAGAACGGCACGTTGCTGTCGCCGTTGATGGTGGACACCACGGCGGTCTTCTTTCCTTCAGCAGAGAACTTCTTGATCTTGGCGATGATGCTCTGGTAGTCGGAGTGCCCGAAGGGGGTGTACTCCTCCATGATGTCCTCGTCCTTCACGCCCTTGCTGTGCAGGAAGGCGCGCAGGATCTTGTTGGTGGTGCGGGGGTAGACGTAGTCGGTGCCCAGCAGCACGAAGCGCTTGGCGCTGCCGCCGTCCTTGCTCATCAGGTACTCCACCGCGGGGATGGCCTGCTGGTTGGGCGCGGCGCCGGTGTAGAACACGTTCTTGCTGAGCTCCTCGCCTTCGTACTGCACGGGGTAGAACAGCAGGCCGTTGAGCTCTTCCACCACCGGCAGCACGCTCTTGCGCGAGACGCTGGTCCAGCAGCCGAAGATCACCGAGACCTTGTCCTTGCTGATCAGCTGGCGCGTCTTCTCGGCGAACAGCGGCCAGTTCGACGCCGGGTCGACGACCACCGCCTCGAGCTTCTTGCCCAGCAGGCCGCCCTTGGCGTTCTGGGCGTCGATCTCCATCAGGATGGTGTCCTTGAGCACCGTTTCCGAGATGGCCATCGTGCCCGACAGCGAGTGCAGCACGCCGACCTTGATGGTGTCTTCGGCGCGCGCGAAGCTGGACAGGCCGAGGGCGGCAACGCCCAGGGCGACGGCGGTGAGGGTCTTGCCGGCTTGGCGGCGGGTGGTCTGCATGTCTCTCGCTCCTGCGTGGTGGGGGTGGGTCATCGAAGTGGTGCAGCCTAGGGGCGGGAGCCTGAGTCCGAAATACGCCGGACGGCGTACGCGGGGTCATCTCGGCATCGGGCACATGGGTCGTCGGCTTGCGACCCAGAACCGTCGTAGGCCAAGCGAAAGCGCTGGCCCGAAACCTGACGGTCGCGCTGACGTGCGGTCGAGGCTGCCTGCGTACACCGCTGCGCCTGAATCTGTAGTGCGTGTGCACTACAATGGACTGATGAAGACCGCTGTGATTCCCCAAGTCCGCGTCGAGCCCGAGTTGCGTGCTGATCTTGACTCTGTGCTCCTGCCCGGAGAGACGCTCACCGAGTTTGTCGAGGCGTCGGTGCGCCGCGCCATCGAGTACCGGCGCGTGCAAACGGACTTCACTGCGCGCTGCAACGCCTCATTGGCAGAGTACGAGCGCACCGGGATCTCGATCCCTTCGGACGTTGTCTTGTCGAAACTTGAGGCGAAGGTCGCAGCGCGGGTCAAGCAACTCCGCAGATGACATTCAAGGTCGAGTTCACCCCTGAGGCGGACGCAGATCTGGGTCGCCTGTTCGACTTCCTGCTGGAGCGCGCCGAGACCGTCGAAGACGCAATGCGAGCCTATGAGGCCGTAGAGGCCATTCGCACCGCTGCCAACAGCCATCTCGCGACCACGCCCTACAGCTACCGCAAGGTCGGTCAACGCTCGACATTGCGCGAACTCATCGTCCCGTTCGGCTCCACGGGGTACGTGCTTCGCTTCGACATACGCAAGCCTGAGTTGGTTCTCGTCATCGGCGCGCGCCACCAGCGCGAAGAGGACTTCCACTGACGGTCAGCACCGACCCGGTTTCTGGCTGCACGGCGGACCGCCCTGGAGCCGCCGTTCATCGATGGCAGGAAGTGGCCGCAAGCCGCCTTCCACGGCCGCGCCTCAAGCCGGGTTCAGCTCCCGCACCCGCTGCATCGCCATCGACGCCGCCGCCGTGCGGGTCTCCACGCCCAGCTTTTCGTAGATGCGTTCCAGGTGCTTCTTCACAGTCGCCGGGCTGCTGCCCAGGATGTCGCCGATGTCGCGGTTGGTCTTGCCCTTGACCACCCAGTACAGCACTTCGCTCTCGCGCAGCGTGAGGCCGAAGGCCTGCATCGTGGCCTCGACCGTGGCAGCGTCGCTGACCTCGCGCAGCACTACCAGCCAGTCCTCATCCACCGTCCGGCCCTGCAGCGTGGCCACGAGCTGGCGCGCGCCGCGGGCCGTCGAAAGCGGCCGCACGTCGCGTCCCGCCGCGGCCTGTTGCAGCCAGCCGCGCAGCGCCTCGGGCACCTCCCCGGGCGCGATGTCGAAATAGCCCGGCAGCCAGCGGCGCGCCAGCGGCGTCTGCCACACCAGCCGCGCGCCGGGGCCTTCCAGCCGCACCGCCAGCGTGGCGTGGCCGTAGGCGTCCAGCGCATTGCGCGCCTGTCGTGCCTGGCGCGCCGCCTGCATGTGCGCGGCCATGCGCGCCAGCACCTCGGGCGGGCGGATGGGCTTGGTCACGTAGTCCACGCCGCCGGCATCGAAGGCGGCCAGCACATGCTCGGTGTCGGTGAGGCCGGTCATGAAGACGATGGGGATGTGCGCCGTCTCGGGGCCGGCCTTCATGCGCCGCGCCACCTCGAAGCCGTCGATGCCGGGCATGACGGCGTCGAGCAGCACGATGTCGGGCTCGGCCTGCGCCGCGCGCTGCAGCGCGCTGGCGCCGTCGGTGGCGACGAGCACGGTGTAGCCGGCCTCGTCCAGCGCATCGTGCAGCACGGCCAGGTTGTCGGGCACGTCGTCGACGATGAGCACGAGGCCCTTGTGGCTGCGCTCAGGCAGCTTGGGATTTGATGAGTGCATCCTGGATCAGCGGTGTCATGCGGTCGAACTGGAAGCCCTGCGCCAAGGCGCGCAACGGGGCCAGCCAGGGTGTGCAGTCGGGGCGCTCGGCCTCGATCTGCGCAAGCAGGCGCTGCACGCCGCGCGGGTAGCCCAGGCTCACCACCTCGCGCAGCGCCAGCAGCTGCGCGCGCGTGGGCACGGGCGCATCAGCAGGCGTCGGCGCGGGCGGCGGCGCCGGCGGTGTGGCCAGCCAGGGCAGCGCAAGGCGCTGGCCCAGCCAGTCCAGCAGCTCCTCGAAACGCACGGGCTTGGTGATGAAGTCGGCCGGCGTGATGCCGACGTCGTTGTCCAGCCCCTTGTCGAAGGCATTGGCCGACACGATGGCCACCGGCGCGGCGCTTAGGCCCTGGCGTCTCAGCGTGCGGATGGTCTCCCAGCCGTCGATGCCGGGCATCGCCAGGTCCATCAGGATGGCGTCCGTCGGCCCTTCCTTCAGCAGGCCCAGCGCCGCCGCGCCCGAACTGGCCTGCAGCACCTCGAAGCCCACCGCCTCCAGGCGGCGCGCCAGCAGCGTGCGGTCGACCTCTTCGTTGTCCACCACCAGCACGCGGCGGCGCGGGCCCGCGTAGCCGGCGCGCGGCGGCTGCACCTGCGGCGCGCGCGCACCCTGCAGCTCGGGCAGGAAGAGGCGGATGCGGAACACCGTGCCGGCACCGACGCGCGTGGACACCGTCATCTCGCCGCCCATCAGGTCGGTGAGCATCTTGGCGATCGTCAGGCCCAGGCCGGTGCCGCTGGCCGGCGCGCCGCCGGCGGCATGCTCGCCGCGCGAGAAAGGCTCGAAGATGCGCTCCAGGTCGACGGTGGCGATGCCCGGGCCGGTGTCCTCGATCTCGAACACCGCCATCTCGCGCACATGCGCGGCGCGGAAGCCGACGCGGCCGGCCTGCGTGAACTTGACGGCATTGCCCAGCACGTTGATGAGGATCTGCGTCAGCCGCCGCTCGTCGGCGCGCACCAGCGCGGGCGCGGCCTCGATGTCGTGCTCGAAGCGCAGGCCCTTGGACAGCGCCTGCAGCTCGAACATCTGGACGATCTGCTGCAGGCTCTCGCGCAGCCGCATCGGCCGCGGGTCCAGCGCCAGCTTGCCGCTCTCGATGCGGGCGATGTCCAGCGTGCCTTCGATCAGGCCCAACAGGTGCTCGCCGCCGCGGCGGATGACGCCCACTGCCTGCTTGCGGTGCGGCGGCAGCGTGGGGTCGTCGTCGAGCAGCTGCGCGTAGCCGAGGATGCTGTTCAGCGGCGTGCGCAGCTCGTGGCTGACGGCCGAGATGTAGCGCGTCTTGGCGCGGTTGGCGGCGTCGGCGGCATGCTGGGCGGCCTCGGCCGCGAGCTTGGCGCGCTGCAGTTGCTCGTCGGTGCGGCGGTGCGATTCGATCTCGCGCACCAGGGCCTCGGTCTGGCGGTTGCTTTCCTCCTGGGCGACACGGCGGCTGATCTGCGTCAGCACCAGCCACCAGCCGATGACCGCGGCCACCAGCAGCAGCGCGCAGTAGGCCTTGATGAAGCCGCTGCGCAGCGACGCCGCGAGGGCGGGCGCGGCGTCGCCGAGCTGGCGCAGCTCGGCGCCGTATAGCAGCGCCAGCAGCGCCGCCAGCGCCGGTGCCACCGCGGCCATCAGCAGCAGGTAGCGCGCCAGGCCGGTGTCCAGCTGCGGCCACCAGGCGCGTGGCGTCAGGCGGCGCAGCAGCGCCGTCAGCTGCACGCGGGCACGCGCCGGCTCGGGCTTGCACAGGTCGTGGCAGCGCGCGTCGAGCGAACAGCACAGGCTGCAGATGGGGCCGCCGTAGGCCGGGCAGCGCGCCATGTCCTCGCCTTCGTACTCGCGCTCGCAGATGACGCAGTGGCGCAAAGTCCTGGCGCCGAGGTAGGCACCTTCCTCGGACTGGCGGGCGATGTAGTAGCGGCCCTTCGTGCCCCAGGCGATGACCGGCGCGGCGACGAAGGCCACCGCCATCGCGATCACCGCCGAGAAGGCCTGCGCCATCGGCCCGAAGGCGCCCAGGTAGGCGGCGATGGACAGCACCGACGCCGCACCCATGGCACCGACGCCGACCGGGTTGATGTCGTACAGGTGCGCGCGCTTGAACTCGATGCCTTTCGGCGACAGGCCCAGCGGCTTGTTGATCACGAGGTCGGCGACCACGGCCATGATCCAGCTGATGGCGATATTGCTGTACAGGCCCAGCACGCCGCCGATGGCCTTGAAGACCTCCAGCTCCATCAGCATCAGCGCGATCAGCGTGTTGAACACCACCCACACCACGCGGCCCGGGTGGCTGTGGGTGACGCGGGCGAAGAAATTGCTCCAGGCCAGCGAGCCGGCATAGGCATTCGTGACGTTGATCTTCAGCTGGCTGACGATGACCAGCAGCGCGGTTGCCGCCACCGCCCAGCCGTAGCGCGGAAAGACCAGGTTGTAGGCGGCGACGTACATCTGGTTGGGGTCGACGGCGCGGTCGGCCGGCACCGCCAGCGTCAGCGCCAGGTAGGCCAGCAGCGCGCCGCCCAGCATCTTCAGCACCCCGGGCACGACCCAGCCCGGCCCGCCCACCAGCACCGCCAGCCACCAGCGCCTGCGGTTGGCGGCCGTCTTCTCGGGCATGAAGCGCAGGTAGTCCACCTGCTCGCCCATCTGCGTGATGAGCGCGATGCCCACGGTGAGCGCGCCGCCGAAGAGCAGCGGGTCGAAGGCGCCGCCCTTGCCGGTGGCTTCGAAATTCAGGCCGGCGTAGGCGCGCAGTTCGCCGACCAGCCCCGGGTGGGCGTTGAAGACATAGACGTAGGGCAGCACCAGCAGCACCAGCCACAGCGGCTGCGTCCACATCTGCAGCTGGCTGATGGCGGTGACGCCGTGGGTGACCAGCGGAATGACCACCAGCGCGCACAGCAGGTAGCCCAGCGCCGGCGGGATGTCGAAGGCCAGCTCCAGCGCGTAGGCCATGATGGCCGCTTCCAGTGCGAAGAAGATGAAGGTGAAGCTGGCGTAGATGAGGCTGGTGATGGTGCTGCCGATGTAGCCGAAGCCGGCGCCGCGCGTCAGCAGGTCCATGTCCAGGCCGTGGCGCGCCGCATAGACGCTGATGGGCAGGCCGGCGGCGACGATGATGGCTGCCGTCGCCAGGATCGCCCAGAAGGTGTTGACGAAGCCGTACTGCAGCAGCAGCGTGCCGCCCAGCGCTTCCAGCACCAGGAAGGAAGCGGCGCCGCCCAGCGCCGTGTTGGCGACGCGCCAGGCGCTCCACTTGCGGAAGCTGCGCGGCGTGAAGCGCAGCGCGTAGTCTTCCAGCGTCTCGCGTGCCACCCAGGCGTTGTAGTCGCGGCGCACCTTGATGACGCGCTGCTGCGGCGCGGGCAGGGTCGGGGTGGTGGCGGCATCCATGGGCTGCCACGGTCGAATGCACGTTGCGCGCCATGCCGGTGCCTTGGCGCTGACGTAGCATGCTGGCACCTTATCTGCTGACAGCGTTGCCATGGACCTGACCCCGCGTGAGAAGGACAAGCTGCTGCTCTTCACCGCCGCCCTGCTGGCCGAACGCCGCAAGGCGCGCGGCCTGAAGCTCAATGTGCCGGAGTCCATCGCCCTCATCAGCGCCGCCATCATGGAAGGCGCCCGCGACGGCAAGACCGTGGCGCAGCTGATGAGCGAAGGCAAGACCGTGCTGGCCCGCGCCGACGTGATGGAAGGCGTGCCCGAGATCGTCAGCGAGATCCAGGTCGAGGCGACCTTCCCCGACGGCACCAAGCTGGTGACCGTGCACCAACCCATTGCGTGAGGGCCGCAGCATGATCCCGGGCGAACTCCTGATCGACAGCGGCAGCCACACCTTGAACCCCGGCCGCACGACGCTGACGGTGGTGGTGGCCAACACCGGCGACCGGCCCATCCAGGTCGGCTCGCACTACCACTTCGCCGAGACCAACGGCGCGCTGCACTTCGACCGCCAGGCCACGCGCGGCATGCGGCTGAACATCGCCAGCGGCACTGCGGTGCGCTTCGAACCCGGGCAGGAACGCACCGTGGAGTTGGTGGCCTATGCGGGTAACCGGCAGGTCTGGGGCTTCCGCGGCCTGACCCAGGGAGCGGTGTGATGGCCACGATCGGCAGGCGCGCCTACGCCGAGATGTTCGGCCCCACCGTCGGCGACCGCGTGCGGCTGGCCGACACCGGCCTGATCGTCGAGGTCGAGAAGGACCACACCCTGGCCGCCGGTGGCTACGGGGAAGAGGTCAAGTTCGGCGGCGGCAAGACCATCCGCGACGGCATGGGCCAGAGCCAGGTCGTCAACGGCCCCGGCCACCACGAGGCGCA
>CAIWPS010000151.1 GCA_903914615.1 uncultured beta proteobacterium
AGCAGCATGTCGTCGGCGCTGCCGATGTGCAGCTTGTCGGCGAACTTCTGCTTGGCCACCTTGGTGACCGCGAGGTGGTACTCGCCGCCGATCTTTTCCTTGCGGTCGTTCTTGACCGTGCGGTGCTCGTTGCCTTCGCCGCTGTCGATGCCGATCTGCGCCTTCAGCGTGCCCTCGACGAACTCGAAGCGGTCCTTCTGCGCGTGCAGCAGCAGGTACTCGTCGCCGGCCTTGTCCTCGAAGCGCAGTTCGTTGAAGTCGCTGGCCCCGCCCTGCTTGCTGCGGCTCTTCACGGTGCTGACGGTGGCGTTGTCGGGCAGCACGTAGGGTGGCTTCTGCTGCGCGTTGTAGACGCGGCCGGTGATGAGGGGCTGGTCGGGGTCGCCCTCGAGGAAGTCGACAACGACTTCCTGGCCGACGCGCGGCAGCGAGATCATGCCCCAGCCGTCGCCGGCCCAGGGCGTGGCCACGCGCACCCAGCACGAGCTGTTGCTGTCGTTGGTGCCGATGCGGTCCCAGTGGAACTGCACCTTCACGCGGGCGTGCTCGTCGGTGTTGATGTCGCCGTCGCTGTCGCCCACCACCACCGCCGTCTGCGGCCCGGCCACCGCAGGCTTGCGCGTGATGCGCGCCGGGCGGAAAGGCTCGGCCAGGGCCTGCGCCAGCACCTTGCAGGCGAACAGCGTGTCACCGCCGTCGCCCGCGGCTTCGTAGCCGGCCTGCTGCATGCTGATCTCGGTGGCCAGCACCACGTAGTCGGCGTTCTGGTCGTCGCGCGGGTGGTTGGCCAGCGTGAATTTGCAGCCCGCCGCCAGCCCCGGCGTGTTGCCCTGGCCGGTGTAGCGGCCGTAGCGGCTCTCGGCCTCGGCCAGGCGCACCGTGGCGATGGCGTCGCCGTCGGCCTTGGCGGCGTACAGGCCCGGGTAGTCGTAGACCTCGTGGTCCTTCTCGGCATGGCTGCGGCTGGATGTCGCCGGTGTGCTCGTGAGGTCGGTCGCCGGGTTGAGGAAGTCGTAGTCGCGCAGCGTGAACTTGCCGGGCTGGATCTCGAAGCGCATCTGCCATTCGTTGAGCGCCTGGTGCTCGGCCAGCGCCTTGTCGTCCTCGAGGTAGTTGACGGTCTCGAAACCGGCGGTCGGCTGGTGCGTGCTCGAGGCGTCGGCCAGCACGAGTTCGTGCTGGTCGGCGCTGTGGCGGAAGTAGTAGAAGATGCCCTCTTCCTCCATCAGGCGGCTGACGAAGTTGAAGTCGGTCTCGCGGTACTGCACGCAGTAGGTGCGCGTGGCGTGGCTGCCGCTGATCTCGTCGACGACGTTGCCGTTGTATTCCTGGAAGACGGACTTGATGATGTCCGGCACCGACTGTTCCTGGAAGATGCGCACATTGGCGCCACGCGTCAGCAGCCACAGCCAGGGCCGCATGGTGATGCGGTAGCTGAACTGCCGGCCGACGACGCCGTCGATGCCGAAGGAAGCGACGACGCCGTGGAACCAGCGCAGGGTGCCGTCGGCCACTTCCAGCGACACCGCGACCGTCTTGCCCAGGATGTCGTCGGAGGCCACGGTCTGGCTGTCGGAGACGGCGATGACCTGGTATTCGAAGAGCCGCGAGACCTCCTCGCGGCCGGACATGGACTTGAACTGCAGCGGCAGGTCGCCGACCGTCACCAGCTCCATCTGCAGCGTTGTCGTCTCGGGCATAGTTCCTCGGATAGGTTCGGCGTGAGCTCAGCCGGTCAGCCCCGATGACCCCGCGCTGCCGACTATAGCGGCCGGGGCCGCGACCGCCGCAGTCTGCCGCGACCGCGGCCCGGCAGGCTTCCCCCGCGAAGATGAGCCGGCCGCAGCGGCGGGCCGGGGGTGCGGCTTGGCAGCGCCGCGGCGGCAGCCATGGCAAGCGATAGTGATTGCGTCCGACCCCGACTCTGAAGCAAAGTACCCGCAGCCACAAGCCGCGCCGCCCCTAGGTCGCCGGCGCGGTCGCGAGCCGATGATGGAGCCCACCGATGCCAGGACGCATGCAGTTCGATTTCCAGCTGCCGCGCAGCGACGCTGCGCCGCCGCGCCGCCCCGACCGCCCGCTGCGCCTGCTGCTGCTGGGCGACTTCAGCGGCCGGCCCGCGGCCGAGCGGCCGGCGCTGGCGACGCGGCCCACCGTCCGCGTGGACGCGGACACGCTGGACGACGCGATGCGGCGCCTGCAGCCGCGCCTGAGCTTGCCCTTCGGCACCGTGGCACCGCAGCAGCTCGACGACCTGCACCCCGACCGGCTGTGGCAGCAGCTCGACGGCTTCCAGGCCTTGCGCCAGCTGCGCCAGCGGCTGCTCGACCCGGCGCGCTTCGCGCAGGCGGCGGCAGAGCTCGGCGCCGCTGCGGGTTCGCCCTCGGGCCCGGGATCGGCGCCGGCCGCCGCGGGCGGTGACCTGCTGGCCGGGCTGTTGGGCGGCCGGCCTGCGGCCGTGACAGCAACCACGCCGCGCCCGGCAACCGGCATCGATGCCTTCGTGCGCGCCATCGTCGCGCCCCATGTCGTGTCCGACATCGCGCCGCAGCAGGCCACGCTGCTCGCCGCGGTCGACGCCGCCACCGCGGCCGAGATGCGCGCACTGCTCCACCACCCGGCCTGGCAGGCCATGGAAGCCCGCTGGCGTGGCGTGCAGTGGCTGGTCAGCGGCCTGGAACTGGACGAGCAGCTGCAGCTGCACCTGTTCGACGTCGGCCGCGACGAACTGCTCGCCGACATCGTCGGCGCCCAGGGCCAGCTGGCGCAGACCGGGCTGCACCGCGCACTGGCCGACCGCTGGCGCAACCAGCCGGGCGGCGAAGGCTGGTCGCTCATCGCCGGCCTGCTGCAGTTCGGCGGCTCGGACATCGACATCGGGATGCTGGCCGCGCTGGGCCTGGTCGCGTCGCGGGCCGGCGGGCCCTTCGTCGCCGCCGGCGACCCGGCGCTGGCGGCGGGCGATGCTGCGGCGCAGGCCGGCTGGCAAGCCCTGCGCGCCAGCGAGGCCGCGCCCTGGATCGGCCTGGCCGCGCCGCGGCTGCTGCTGCGCCAGCCCTACGGCAAGGGCAGCGACCCGCTGGAGTCCTTCGACTTCGAGGAATTCGCCGGCAGCCCCGACCACGAGCAGTTCCTGTGGGGACCGTCTTCGCTGGCGGTGGCGATGCTCATCGGCCGCGCCTTCAGCGCACGGGGCTGGGACTTCGAACCCGGCGACGAGCGCGAGATCGGCGACCTGCCGGCCTACACCGTGCGCCGCGACGGCGAGGCCGAACTGCAGGCCTGCGCCGAGCACTACCTGGGCGAACAGGGCGGGCTGGCGCTGCTGAACGCCGGCCTGATGCCGGTGCTGAGCCACCGTCATCGCAACGCCGTGACGGTGATGCGGTTGCAGTCGATCGCCGAACCGGCGCAGTCCCTGGCGGGCCTGGGAGCAGGCCAATCATGAGCGCCGTGCCGCAGGCCTACGATGCGCGCGCAGTCGACGACCCCGTGCAGCCTTGCCCGCTGTTGCACGACTTCGGCATCCACCTCGTGCCCGCCGATCCGCCGACCTGCTGGCCGCAGCAGGGCCGCAACCCCTACGGCGGCGAAGCCATGACGCTCACCCTGGCCGGCGCCGCTGCAGCGCAGCAGCTGGACGACAGCGGCATGTGCGTGGCGCTGCGCGTGCCGGGCGGCAGCGCCACGGTGCACTTCGAGCAGTTCTACGCCGCCATCGAGGCCGACCTCGACGCGATGCGCCAGTATCCGGGCTGAGTCGGACGCCGATGGAAATTCCCTGGGAAAAAATGGAGCAGCCCCTGCAGGGGCTGCCGGTGGACACCGCCAACAAGGTCAGCGTGCGGCGCGAGGCCATCCCGCTCGTGTTCGTGCCCGGCATCATGGGCAGCCGGCTGCGGCTGGCCGGCAGCGACGGCCAGGGCAGCAACGCCCAGGGCCTGCCGAACCTGCGCTGGGACACCGACACGGGGTGGCTGCTGGGCAATCTCGCGCTGCGCGGCGCCGCGCGGCGCAAGGCGCTGGTCATCGGCGACGCCTTCGACCCCGACTACCTCGAAGCCGATTTCGCCAGCCCGCCGGCCGACGGCGAACGCAGCGTCATCCGGCTCTACGACCCCGTTCTGCAAGCCCTGAAGAACCACCCCTGGGGGGCGCTGGAGAAGGTGTTCAGCTTTCCCGTGTATGCCTTCGGCTACAACTGGACCGGCGACACCGCCGAGGCCGGGCGCAAGCTGGCCGAGCGCATCACCCAGATCAAGAGCGAGGAACAGGCCCGGATAGGGCGCTGCGAGAAAGTCATCCTCGTCACGCATTCGATGGGCGGCCTGGTGGCGCGTGCCGCCTGCCATCTCGCCGGCGCCGAGGGCGACGTGCTGGGCATCGTGCACGGCGTGCAGCCGGCGGCAGGTTCCCCGGCCGCCTACTGGCGCATCAAGGGCGGCTTCGAAGGCGGCGACCTCAAGTCCGTGGCGACCTCGTACATCCTGGGCAGCAACGGGCGCGAGACCACGGTCATCCTCGGCAACAGCATCGGCGGGCTGCAGCTCTTGCCCAACAAGCACTACGTGCTGAACGACGGCGTCAGCCGCGGCTGGCTGCAGGCCCAGGGCGCCGACGGCGCGGCGCTGTTCAAGCCCAAGCCCGAGGGGGGCAACCCCTATGCGGAAATCTACGCCGTGCCCGCCGACGTCGCCAGGCCCGAGACCGGCAACCCCAGCGGCAATGCCTGGTGGGGCCTGGTCGATCGCGACCTGCTGCGGCCCGAGCGGCCCGACGACGCGGATGGCGATGCGGCGATCCTGGCCACGATGGGCGAGGCCGTCGACGTGTGGACTTCCTACCTCGGCCTGCTGGCCAAGGCCGAGGCCTTCCACGACGCCCTCGGTACCTACACCCACCCCAAGACCTACTACTTTTGGGGCACCGGCCACGCCACCGCCGAGACCGTGCGATTCGAGGGCACATCGAACTGGGTGCGCTCCGACCCCTATGCGACACGCAGCTTCCGCGGCTTCTACCGCGACCGCGACGGCAGCGACATGCAGGCCGTGCTGCAGGCGCCCGACGGCGGCGGCGATGGCACCGTTCCCGCGTCGTCGGGGCAGTTCATGGGCTGGAAGCCCGCCGACGACCCGCCGCCCTTGCCGCAGGCGCTGGGTGTCGGGCACCAGGGCGCCTACGACGATGGCGCGGCCCAGGCCTTCGCCTGCAGCGCCATCGTGGCGCTGGCCGCGCTGCGCTACCACGCGGCGAAGGGCGGATGATGGGCCGGCGCGCTGCGCTCCAGACAGCCGTCGCGGCCCTGGCAGCGCTGCTCGCGTGGCCGGCCGGGGCCGCCGCCACGACCCCTTCGAACACCCCCAGGAGTGACGCCATGACCACCCTCTCCACCGCGCCCGGCGAGGCCCTGTGCATAGGCCGCTTCGAGCTCGCGCTTCCGGCCGGCTGGTCCGTGTCGGGCCGCTCGCAGCACCTGTACTTCACCGCGGCCAGCGACGCACCGGCGCCGCCCACGGCCATGGCGGCGACCGGCGACCCCGCGCTGCCGCTGCTGCGGCTGGGGCTGTCTTCGCGGGCACCGCTGGCGCGCCGCTTCGAGCTCGAAGGCGTGGGGCCGGCGGCCTGGTTCGGCCTGGGCGCCGTCGACAGCGTCGACCGCAGGCTCGTCGCGCTGGCGGGCACGCCGGCCGAGCGCGTGCGGCTGGAGACGATGGCCACCGCCGGCCGCGAGCCGGCGGCCGAGAAGGGCCTGCGCCTGATCGCCGCCGGCTACCGGCCCGGCCTGCGCCGCGGCTTCTGCCTCGAACGCGGTGCCTTCGTGCTCGAGCCGACCAGCACCGAGAGAACCGAGCTGGTGGCCCAGACGCCGGCCCTGCCAGGCGTCAAGCTCAGCCTGGACACCCATGCCCTGTCCAAGCCGGCCACCGAGGACCCGCTGGCCGGTGCCGTGGCCGAACTGCAGGCCCTGGGGGGACAGGGCAGCACGGTGAAGGTCGTGCTGCAGGCCCCGCGCACGGTCGCCGGCCTGGCAGGTACCGACTGGCGCGCCGAGTTCTCGGTGCCCGGCAGCCCGCCGCGGCTGGTCTATCGCTTCCACTTCCCGGGCCTGGCCAAGCAGGCCGCCGCGCCCGCGATCATGATTGCGCTGGACCTGCCGCTGGCACAGCGCGCGCAAGGCGACGCGGCGTGGGAGCAGCTGCTGGGTTCGATGCAGGCCGTGCCCGCACGCTGACCGTGGAAGGGGCGCCGCCATGCTGACCATCCGTCGTGAGCAGCTCGCCGCACTGGGCCAGGCGATGCGCCGGCAATTCGTGGCCCAGGAAGCGCAGCGGCTGGCCGCCGGCGGCGATGCCGCCCGGCTGCAGGGCTGGGTCGATCAGCAGGTGACGCAGGCGCGCAGCCTGGGCATCCGCGGCGCCAGCGACGTGCGCCGCTACCTCGACCTGCAACAGGGCCTGAGCGCATCCGCCGCCTCGGTCGAGCTGTTGCAGCAGGTGCAGGCGCTCCTTGCCGACCGCCGCGCGCCGGCCTTCCTGCGCCTGGCCGAGGCCGAACGCGCGGCGCGGCGCGCCCGCACCGCCGCTTCAGCCAGCGTGCCAGCGGCGCTCGCGCAGGCCCCCCGCTAGGCTGAACTCCTGCAGCGCGGTCGCCTCGGCGTTCTCGGTCAGGAAGGACCGCACCGGGCCGAAGAACTGCCGCAACTCGTCGACCGTGCAGGTCGGCAGGTAGCTGCGCAACACGCGCGGGTCGTACCAGCGAAAGAGCAGGCGGCGGCCGTCCTCGTCGCGCACCTTGAGGAACTTGCGCAGGTGGCGGCGCAACTGCGTCGGGTCGTCGATCCTGACGAACACGCCCCAGCTCTGGCCCCAGCCTTCGCCCAGCAGGCGCTCGAGCAGGCGGTGACCGGGCAGCAGTTCCACCATGTGCGGCGCCGCCAGTTCCAGTTCGCGCGGCAGGCGGCCGCTGTACAGGCACAGGAATTCCAGCCGCGACTCCAGCAGCGCGGCGTGAATGCGGCGGTCGCGCGCCAGATCCAGCACCGCCCAGACGCTGCCGGTGCCGGCAGCGGCGCCGCCAGGCCA
>CAIWPS010000152.1 GCA_903914615.1 uncultured beta proteobacterium
CGGGCTTATGTCCAGCATTGCGTAGCCGCGAAGATCAGGAACGCCCCGCTACCAAGGACCTCCAGCCCTTGCCACAGCCGAGCTGTTCATAACTGGGACCTGTGCATAACGGCCATTATGGAGAGCTCTCCATAATGGCCGGGTCCGTGAGGTCACGAACTGCTGCTTCGTAGAAGCCAAAAAAGAAAAGCGATGGCTCGGCGTCCGGCTGCTTTGGAGCAGCCCGGCGGGCAGGTTTGGGTCGGTGGGCTGATATGGTCGCTCTCGTCAATCTGACTATTGCGATCTCGGGTGAATCGGGACGGGTCAAGGGCTGTTGTTCGATGTGGCCGCCGAAGTGCTGCAGACCATCGCCGCAGATCCCAAGCATCTGGGCGCTCGCATCGGTGCGACGCTGGTCCTTCACACCTGGGGCTCGGCGCTGACGCATCACCCGCATGTTCACGGCATCGTGCCAGGCGGTGGGCTCTCGCCCGATGGCACGCGATGGGTCGCGTGCCGGCCGGGTTCTTCCTGCCGGTGCGTGTGCTGTCCAGGTTGTTCCGCCGGCGCTTCCTTGAAGAACTGCAACGGCTGCACGAGACGGGCAAGCTGCAGTTCTTCGGCGAACACGCGGGCCTGGCCGACGCCAAGACGTTCAGGACCTGGCTGGCACCGATGCGCCAATGCGAGTGGGTGGTCTATGCCAAGCGACCCTTCGCCGGACCTTCAGCCGTGCTGGCTTACCTGTCGCGCTACACGCATCGCGTGGCGATCTCCAACAGCCGCTTGCTCGCGATGGACGAACTCGGCGTGACGTTCCGCTGGAAGGACTACCGCGCCAAGGGACGCACCCGCTACAAGGCAATGACCCTCAGCCCCGAGGAGTTCATGCGCCGCTTCCTGCTGCATGTGCTGCCCGGCGGCTTCCACCGCATCCGGCACTATGGGTTGCTGTCCAACGGCGGGCGCAGGCTCGGCCTTGCCACAGCACGGCAGTTGCTCGGAGTGCATATCAACGCCACGGCGGCCAGCGCGTCAAAAGAAGCAGCGCCAGACCAGCCAGATGGGACGCCGCCCACCTTCGTCTGCCGCCACTGCGGACAAGCGATGGTCATCGTGCAGTTGCTTGCGCGCGAGACTTCCATCCGCGTGCCGCCCGGGGTTGCCGCAAGATGATGCATTTGCACACTCGACGACAGCCGCCACCCGATGGCCGGCGGGCAGACTCGTACCCATACGCGCGCGGCCATGACCAAGGGCAGCAATTGCGTCCGACTTGTCGCCGCGTCGGGCCTCATCGTCCGCTTTGCCGGAGTCTCATCGCACAGCGGACATCGTCGCTGAGCGCGATCTGCCCAGCCGCGCAGCGCCAATCGCCATAGCGACCCGGACTTCGACAACCACCGTGGCGTGCGCCGCGGTTTCCTCCCTCGAGGCTTGTCCGACACCCGCCCTTAGGCTGGTGCACATCGCTGCATTGCCGCGTGCGTGGGCAGGTGTCCGACAACCCTTAACACCAGGACCCTAAACAGATCCCGTCAGAGCGACACGACGACTTTTCTTGCAGAGACGCCTCGTCGCAGCTGTGCCAGTGCTTCAGGAATCGCCTTCCGGCCATGCC
>CAIWPS010000153.1 GCA_903914615.1 uncultured beta proteobacterium
GATGTCGCGGTCGGAAACCCGGTGGCAGATGCAGATGACCATGCATCGACTGTAATGCGAATTGTTCGCATTAGCATCATCACCCAGGTTCCCGCTGGGGCATTGCCGGCGCTTCGGCATGCCTGGGCGGGGCCTGCGCGGTAGGGCGCGGTCAGCTGCCCATCTGCGACTGCAGGTAGTTGGGCTCGCCCACCTTCTTCACGAGCTCGAGCTGGGTTTCCAGGAAATCGATGTGCTCCTCGGTGTCTTCGAGGATGTGCTGCAGCAGGTCGCGCGACACGTAGTCGCGCGCCAGCTCGCAGTGCGCGATGCCTTCCTTGACGGTGGCCTGCGCGCCCTCCTCGGACTTGAGGTCGCAGCCCAGGGCCTCGACCAGTGTCTCGCCGATCAGCAGCTTGCCCAGGTCCTGCAGGTTGGGCAGGGCGTCCAGCGTGAACAGGCGTTCCATCAGCGCATCGGCATGCTTCATCTCGCCGATCGACTCCTCGTGTTCCTTCTTCGCCATGCGCTCGAAGCCCCAGTGCTTGAACATGCGGTAGTGCACGAAATACTGGTTGATGGCGGTGAGCTCGTTCTTCAGCTGCGCCTGCAGAAAATGGATGACTTGGGGGTCGCCTTGCATGTGGGCTCCTGTTCGGTTGGGGATCGCGGCGCAATGTCGCGCCGCGGGCAGCGGCATCTGCCACGTCTTGTAGCACCGCCCCGGGCATCGGCGCCTCTGATCAGTCGCCCGCACGCGGGCAAGCCTAGGGAACCGCGCCGCCGGTTGGCGCCAGCGCGACGAAAACGCGCGGCTGCGGTGGCTCATTGCCGTGGGCATCGGCAGCCGCCTGCAACGGCCGCACCCACCACCCGACATCGCGCCAGCGACCGAGCTTGTAGCCGATCTGCGGGTAGATGCCCGCCGGCCGGAAGCCCACGGCTTCGTGCAGTGCCACGCTGGACGCGTTGGGCAGCGCGATGCCGGCGCAGGCCTGGAAGTAACCCAGCGCGGCCAGCTCGGCCAGCAGCCGGGTGTACAGGCGCCTACCGACGCCCTTGCCGCGGGCGTCCTCGCGCACGTAGGCGGACACGTCCACCGCCCATCGGTAGGCCGCCCGTTCGCGGTGGCGGCTGGCGTAGGCATAGCCGTCGACGCAGCCCCGCGCGTCCACACTCACCAGCCAGGGCAGGCGTGCCAGCGTGGCGACGATGCGCCGGCGCATCTCCTCCGGGCCCGGCGGCTCGAGTTCGAAGGAGATCGCGGTGTCGGCGACGACGGGGTCGTAGATGGCTGCCAGCGCCTCGGCATCCTCGGGGGTGGCGACGCGCAGTGCCATGTTCACTCCGGCAGCAGCGACTTGCGCAGCATCGCGTGCACGCCGCGGTGCACATTGACTGTCTGCGTGATGCGGAAATCCACCGCCAGGCTGCACAGCGTGTAGGCGTCCTCGCGCGACAGGCCGTGTTCGCCCAGCAGCGCGATCATCTCGCGCAGCGCGCTCGCCAGGGCCTGGTCCAGGCTCGGGTCCATGCCCATCGTGATCCAGTGCGTGGGCGTCTCGCCGCGCGGGCAGGCCAGGCCCGTGGCCTTGTGCAGGATGAACTCGAAGCGGCCCTGCAGCGCGGTCTCGATGGCCGTGGTGCAGACCTCGCCGTCGCCCTGCGCGGCGTGGCCGTCGCCGCAGGAGAACAGCGCCCCGTGCACATGCACCGGCAGGTGCAGCGAGCTGCCGGGGCCGAGTTCCTTGTTGTCGAGGTTGCCGCCGTGGGCGCGCGGCACGATGGTGGTGATGCGCCCCCAGTGCAGCGGTGGCGCCACGCCCATGACGCCGAAGAAGGGGTGCAGCGGCAGAGTCAGGCCCCAGGGCAGATTGGCGACCCCGCGCACGGCGTCGAGCGGGATGTTGAGTTGCCGCGCGCGGTCGAACTCGGCCGGCAGCGTGCCGGCCAGCGGGCGGATGACGTTGTAGCCCCAGTCCTGGCGCAGCTGCACGTCCTGGATTCGTACCTCCAGCGTGTCGCCGGGCTCGGCGCCGCGCACGAAGACGGGGCCGGTGAGGATGTGCCCGGGCATGTGGCGCGCGCTGCGGGCGTGGATGTCGTGCAGTTCGGGTGGCACATGGAAGCCGGCGGGCGGCAGCACGTCGGGGCCGCCGCTGACGCTGTCGATGGTGACCACGTCGCCGCTGTCCACCTGCAGCACCGGAGGCAGGGTGGCGTCGAAGCAGCCCCAGTGGCAGGTTTCGACGCTGGCGGGCAGGTGGTGGGTAGTCATGGCGGGTTGCGGTGGCGAGGTGGGTGCCGGGGCTGGGATGATGGCGGCTTGCACGAAAACGCGCTGCCGGCGCGCACCAAGAAGCGAATCTGCCATGCACAAGCCCTTGACGCGTCGCCAGGCCCTGGCCTGGCTGGCAACCCTGCCGGCCGGCGCGCTGGCCGGCTGCGCCGGCACCCCCGCGCCCGCGGCGGCGCTGCTCGCGCCCACCGGGCGGCTGCGCGCATCCATCAACCTCGGCAACCCCATCCTGGCGCGGCGCGACGCGGCCAGCGGGCAGGCCCTGGGCGTGTCCGTCGACCTCGCCACCGCGCTCGCGGCGCAGCTGGGCGTGGCGCTGGAACTGCAGGTCTTCGACGCCGCCGCGAAGTCGGTCGAGGCCGTCACCGCGGGCCAGGCCGACATCGGCTTCTTCGCCATCGACCCGCTGCGCGGCCAGGGCATCCTCTTCACCGCGCCCTATGTGCTCATCGAAGGCGCCTACCTGGTGCGCCAGGACTCGCCGCTGGCCGACAACGCCGAGGTCGACCGCCCGGGACGGCGCATCATGGTCGGCAGGGGCAGCGCCTACGACCTCTACCTGTCGCGCGAGCTGAAGTCGGCGACGCTGCTGCGCGCGCCGACCTCGCCCGCGGTCGTCGATGCCTTCCTGGCCGAGCGCGCCGACGTTGCCGCCGGCGTGCGCCAGCAGATGGAGGCCGACGCGCAGCGCCTGCCCGGGCTGCGCGTGCTGCCGGGGCGCTTCATGGTCATCGAGCAGGCGATGGGCCTGCCGGCGGCGCGCGGGGCGGCGGCGCAGCGGCTGCTGCGCGATTTCGTCGAGAAGGCCAAGGCCAGCGGCCTGGTGGCGCAGTCGCTGGCGCGGCACGGCATCCGCGGCGCCGCGGTGGCGCCGCCGGCCGCCGGCTAGGCCGGAAACGCCACCTCGACCGCCAGCCCGCCCAGTGCCGCATCGGCCAGGGTCACGCGTGCACCGTTGGCGTCGGCCAGGGCCTTGACGATGGACAGGCCCAGGCCGCAGCCCGGGCGGTCGATGTCGCGGCCGCGGTAGAAGCGTTCGAACACGCGTTCGCGCTCGGAGCCGGGGATGCCGCGGCGGCTGCCGTGCACCCACAACACGGTCTCGGCGCCTTCGCGCCGGCTGCCCAGCGCCACCTCGCCGCCGCGCGGCGCATGGGCGATGGCGTTGGCGAGCAGGTTGCGCAGGATGAGCGAGAGGCCGAATTCCGAGCCCACCAGCTGCGTCACCTCGAAGCGCTGAGTCAGCCGCAGCTCGCGCTCGGCGGCCAGGGGGCCGAGTTCGCCCAGCACCGACTCGAACACCCGCAGCAGGTCTACCGTGCGCCGCTCGCCATGGATCTTCGTCGGGTCGCCGGCCAGCGCGTCGCTGCGCGCCAGGTCCAGCAGCTGGCCGACGAGATGGGCGGCGTGGTCGACGCCGTCCTGCACCGCCTGCAGCGCCTCGTGGCGCGCCTGCGGGCCGCTGCGCGGGTGCGCGGCCAGCTGGGCCTGGGCGCGCAGGCCGGCCAGCGGCGTGCGCAGCTCGTGCGCGGCGGCGGCGACGAAGTCACGCTCGCTGCGCAGCGCCGTGTCCAGCCGCTGGAGCAGCTGGTTGATGGCCGCCAGCAGCGGTGCCAGTTCGGCCGGCTGGCCTTCCAGCGCGACCGCACGCAGGTCGGCCGGGCCGCGCCGCGCCAC
>CAIWPS010000154.1 GCA_903914615.1 uncultured beta proteobacterium
AGCGCGGCGCGATGCCCCGCGTTGGTGAGGTCGCGGGCTTGTTCCTTGGCGAGCTTCATGTGGCTGTCCCTTGTGGATGTGCGTCAGCTTCCGACTCTGACGCTCAATCGGACTTGCATCCGTGCGGCGGCAGACACAAGGCGGGCTGCCGGAAGGGCCCAACGCGGTCACGCCGTGCGCTGGCCAACAGACGCCCGCGTTGAAGCCGCTCAAACTGCTCTGAGACTTCGGGATATCCCATCATGTTGCGTGGTACCAAGGATCTGGTCGGGTGTGCGGTCGATGGACTCGACGGGTCCATCGGCAAGATCGTCGATCTGTTGTTCGACGATCACCAGTGGGCCGTGCGGTCGCTCGTCGTCAGGACGGGTGATTGGCTCGCGAGCCGGCGGAATGTTCTGATCTCGCCCGTCTCGATCAATGCCCGCCTGGGGACTGCAAAGACCTTCCAGACTTCATTGCGGCGCGAGCAGGTGCGAGGCAGCCCGGATGTCGACACGCACAAGCCCGTCTCACGGCAACATGAAGTCGAGCAATACGGCTACTACGGTTACCCGTACTACTGGGGCGGCAGCGGCCTGTGGGGCGAAGGCATGCGGCCGGACCTGATGCTGTCCACCTACAGCGGCGGCGTGTCGCACGAGACTGCACGGCGACAGCAGGGATTCGTCACATCCCAGGCCGAATTTCATCGCCAGCGTGGCGACGATCCGCACCTGCGAAGCTGCAACGCCGTTCTCGGATACCACCTGCAAGCGACCGACGGTGAACTGGGTCACGTGGCCGGCTTTCTCATCGACGATCAAAGCTGGGCCCTTCGCTACCTGGTCATCAACACCAGCGACTGGTGGTTCGGGCACGACCTGCTGATCGCGCCGTCGTGGATCGACGACATCAGCTGGCTCGACGCAAATGTCTCGGTCGGCCTGTCGCGCCAGGCGATCAAGGCGGCACCGTCCTACACCGCCGATGCCATGCCGACCCTGGAACAGGAGCGGCAGCTGCACGACCACTACGCGCGCCCCCACTACTGGAATGACGCCGACGCCCTCGAGACCGACATCTCGCGGGTCTGACCTTCAAAACGACAGGGAGCCGACGATGAAGTCCGACACCGAATTGCGCATTCAGATCCGGGACGAGATCACCGCACAGATGGGCAGCCGCGCCGACGATGTTGACGTTCAGGTGCTGCGCGGGGCGGTGACGCTGACTGGCAAGCTGCAGAGCGACAGTCAGAAGTGGAGTCTGTGCGATGCCATCAACAGCATGCCCAGCGTCACGCACATGACCGATGACACGATGGTCGTTCCGGAAACGTCGGCGCGATTGCAGAACGCTGATGTCGCTCGGCCCTGGTTTCCGGCCGACTGACCCGGAACTTGAGCCTCAGCTCTCTGTTGCCCGCCGCATCCTCAGCGGCAGACGCACTTCTTTGCGCAGCACAGCGGCCCTTCGTTCACTGGCGAACAGACCCATGCAGCCTGCGAACTCAAAGTCCATCACACCGGTTCCGCCATAGAGCCGACTGCATCCCCGCCCAAGGGCGCGGGTGTCGATGCCCCACCTAACCAGGATTCCAGCATGACCTACCAAAGCATCAACCCCAATACCGGCAAACTGCTCAAGAGTTATGAGCACCTGACCGCTGCGCAGTTGGAGAAGTCGCTCGCCACCGCCGAAGCGACGTTCCAGAAATGGAAGCACACCAGCTACGCACAGCGTGCCGTGATCATCAACAAGGCCGCCGCGTTGATGGCCGCCCACGTCGATGACTTCGCCAAGCTGGCGACCCTGGACATGGGCAAGCGCATCAGTGAGGCGCGCGGCGAAGTGAAG
>CAIWPS010000155.1 GCA_903914615.1 uncultured beta proteobacterium
CCGCGCCGGTGGGCTTCGGCCTGCCGGCGCCGGAACGGGTCGCACGGCAAAGGGCCTCAGCCATCGGCGATGCTTCGGATGTTGTAGTCGAAAGACGAGAGCCGAAGAGAGCCGTTGGACACGGGCCTAGAACCCCCTGGCTTTAGCCATGGGGAGATTCAGTATTCACTTCATGACGCATCGCCAAAATTGACGCTCTGATCCGCGTGCGGCGTGAGGGAAACCCAAGCTGCGTCTGCCGCGATGGCAGCCAGCAGTTCGAACTGCCTGTCGCCGACTGGCATCGCGGTCGCTGCGGGTCAGGCTGTGCGGGTGGCCAGGGCAGCCGACGATGAAGTGACTGGCGCGCCACCTGCCCGGCTCAGGCCGGCCAGCGCTGCGCGGCAACGATCAGGTATTCGGCCGCGACGCGGTAGCCCCGGCCCTCGCGCGCCGGCTCGATGGCCTCGAGGTAGCGAGCCTGCACACGTTCGCGCACCGTCGCGTCGAAGCGCGACCAGGCCAGCGTGACGGGCCCGCTGGCGAATGCCGCGGCGCAGGCTTCGTCGGCGTCGGCGTAGTCCAGGCAATCGCTGCGCCGCCGCTGCGCCGTGACCTGCAGGCCGGCTGCGGCGCAGCGGCGAGCGAGTGCGTCGCCCTGACCGAGGCCGAAGAACAGCGGGCACACGTCGCTGCGTATCTCGGCGTCGACGATGCCGAACAGTGGCGCCCAGCCGCAGCGTGCGCGTTCGCCCCACACCGCGAGCGCCGCCCGGCCGCCAGGGCGCAGCACCCGGTGCAGTTCGCGCAGCGCGGCATCAGGGTCGGGTACATACATCAGGCCGAGCGCGCACAGCACGACATCGAAGCTGGCGTCAGGCAGCGCGAGCTGCTCGGCGTCCATGCGCGCGAATTCGGCGTGCCCGAGGCCGAGCGACCGCGCACGCTGGCGGGCCGCCTGCACCATCGCCTGTGCAAGATCGACGCCGAGCACTCGCCCGGCCGACCCCACGGCGCTGGCCGCTGCCACCGACACGACTCCAGCGCCGCAGGCTACGTCGAGCACCGCCTCGCCGGGTGCCGGTGCGGCCAGCGCCAGCAACTCGCCGTGCAGGCCGGCGAGCGGGCCGTGCCAGTGGCGCGCGTAGTCGTCGGCAGCCCGCTCCCAGCCGTAGCGCTGGACGCGGCGTTGCAGGCGCGCGTCCATGGCGTGGCTCAGGCCCGCGTGACGACGACTTCGAGGTATTCGCTGGGCACGACCAGCGATCCCGGGCCGGCGCGGTTCAGGCTCTCGAGCAACTCGGCCAGCTCGCGCGCCAGTGCATCTGCCTGCTCCGGGGTCTGCGCGGCAAAGGCCTTGTTCACCGGGCCGTACCAGGTGCGGAAGACGTCGATGAAGTGCGCCGCCGACCGGTAGCGAAACGCGAAGCTACGCGGCGTGGCCTGAATTGCTGCGGCCGCGGCGCCGAAGAGAGTGCGCAGGTGCGCCTCGGTGCCCCACAGCGACGGTGGCTGCACGCCAGCCGGCGGCGGCACGTAGCGGCCGAGCACCCTGAACATGCGGCCGATCAGGCTGTCGGGTGTCCAGTTCGCCAGGCCGATGCGGCCGCCGGGGCGCACCACGCGGGCCAGCTCGGCGGCCGCCGTCGCATGGTCGGGCGCGAACATCACGCCGAAGGTCGAGACCGCAGCGTCGAAGCTCGCGTCGGTAAACGGCAGCGCCTCGGCGTCGGCCGCCTGAAACGTGACTTCCAGGCGTTCGGCGCGCGCGCGTTCGGCGCCACGCTCGAGCAGGCTGCCGACATAGTCGGTCGAGGTGACGAGGCAGCCGCGGCGCGCTGCGGCCAGCGTGGCGTTGCCGTTGCCGGCGGCCACGTCGAGAACGCGCTCGTCGCTCTTCAGGTCACAGGCCTCTGCAAGCCATTCGCCGACGATCTGCAGCGTGGTGCCGATCACGGCGTAGTCGCCGCTGCCCCAGGCGGCCTGCTGGCGGGTCTTCAGGGCGGCGAAGTCGACGGGTGCATTCATGGGGATCTCCGGTGTTGGGTGGCCGGCGCTGCGGCGCCGTGACTCAATGTCCCCGCAGCCGGTGCCGGCTGTCCTGCCCTCGCGTCGCTGCCCGCTGACCGCGAGTCCGCCGCGCTCGCGCGGACTGCCCGCGCGTCCTCGCGAACTGTCCGCGCGTCCGCCATGCGCCCGCATCGGGGTCAGGCCGCTGGCGCCCAGGCCGCTGTGCTTCCAGAATCGGGGCTCCGCTTCGAGGGGCAGCGCCATGGGCATAGAGCAGATCGCGGCAGCGATGGAACGGGTGGCCTCGGTGCTGCGCCGCAAGCCGCAGGCGGGAGCGCACGAGGACACGGCAGCCACTGCACGCTGGGACGGCGGCCTGCGCACGAGCGTGCGCAGCGACACGGGCTGTGCGGTGGCGACCGACATGCCGGTCGAGGTGGGCGGCGAGAACGGCGCCGAGACGCCGGGCTGGCTGCTGCGCGCCGGATTGGCGTCTTGTGCCGTGACGCGCATCGCCATGGCTGCTGCGGCCCAGGGCATCACCCTGGCGACGCTCGAGGCGCGCGCGACGAGCCGCTCCGACACGCGTGGCCTGCTGGATGTCCCCGAGCCCGACGGCCGTTCGGTGCCCGCCGGTCCGCTGGCGATGGCGCTGCACGTGCGCATCGGCGCGCCCGGCGTTTCGGCCCAGCAACTGCGCGCACTGGTCGCATCGACCTCGGGCTGCTCGCCGGTGACCTGCGCGGTCGAGCAGCCGCAGCGGGTGGCGCTGCACGTCGACGTGGCGCCCTGATGGACGCGCTGTCGCAGACGCTGCGCGTGGTGCGCCTGGTGGGCGCGATCTTCCTGCACGGTCGCTTCACGGCGCCTTGGTGCTACCAGTCGCCGCACGCCGATGCGGCGGCACCCTACTTGGAGCCGACCGCGGAGCGCATCGTGATCTTCCATCTGATCACCGAAGGCGATTGCTGGGTTGAGCTGGGTGACGAGCCACCGCTGCACCTGGCGGCCGGCGATGCGGTGATCTTTCCGCAGGGCGATGCGCACCGCATGGGCTCGCAGCCGGGCCTGCAGCCAGCGTCGGGCGCACCGCTGCAAGAGGTGCTTGCGCGCCGGCCACGGCTGCTGGCCCATGGCGGTGGCGGCGCCACGACGAAGCTGGTCTGCGGCTACCTGGCCTGCGATGCGCGCCTGGCCCGGATGCTGCTGGCCGGGCTGCCACCGATCGTCAAGGTCAGCGTGCGAGGCTCGAACGCAGGCGTGTGGCTCGAGGCCTCGCTGCGCTATGCGCTGGCCGAGGCGCGCTCGCCGCGCCCGGGCGGCCAGGGCGTGCTGGCCAAGCTGGCCGAGGTCCTGTTCATCGAGGTGCTGCGCATCCACATGAACGAGCAGGCCGAAGGCCGCACCGGTTGGCTGGCCGGCGTCAATGACCGCATCGTCGGCGCCGCGCTGCGTGCGCTGCATTCCGAGCCGGCGCGGCCCTGGACTCTCGACGAGCTCGCACGCGTCGCCGCCACCTCGAGGTCGGTGCTGGCCGAGCGCTTCCCGCAGCTCGTCGGCTCGTCGCCGATGCAGTACCTGGCGCAATGGCGCATGCTGCTGGCGTCGAACCTGCTGGCGCGCAGCAACGCACCGCTGGCTCGCATCGCCGAAGAGGTCGGTTACCAGACCGACACGGCCTTCAGCCGTGCGTTCCGGCGCGAGTACGGCATGCCGCCGGCCGCGTGGCGCCGCCGGCAGGCCGGTCCGGCGACGACGACCTTGACCTGACTTGACCCCGCCGCGTTCGCGGGTAGCGTGCAAAGTGAAACTGCCTGCCATGGCTGGGCCACCGTCGGCCGTTCACCGTGTCAGACCGATGTCGCTCAGGTGGCAGGTCTGTGCACAGTCCGGTCGTTGACTCCGTTTGGCTGACCGACCGCAACGGGCCGCAGGTACTCCGCTCATGGCGCAGATCGTCGGCATGTCGACGCATAGCTGCACTTGGTGACTGCGGCCACGAAGGACTTGGAGGGCGTGGGTTAGTGCCAGCGCGTCACGATCCGGCTGCAGTTGACACTCTTTCATTTTCAGCGACTTGGCGGGATCCAGAAAACACACCGGTTTGACACCCTTTCAAGAGTCTGTGTCTTCCTAGGCGGACTCTGACATCCCTTGTTTATTCGATCAAGGTGAACGCAGCCGCTTTGGCGCGGCAGTAGGCCAGTTGCAACAAGTCGTGCAAACTCTCGATTGGAGCTGTGGCGCGACCTCCGCCAAGTCCCTGTCTGGCCTTGCGCGCCAGAGCAACTAATCTGTTGCCCTACGAGAACAGCGTTTGCCGCGCAATTTTGATCAAAAGTGAATTTCAGGGTCCGGGTCGTCTGCATACCGCACCACGCGTTTACGGGTCACCACTTGACGCCGGTCACTTGCGATCTGCTCCGCATCGGCGATCCGAATGAGCCCTGAGTCCGTCGAGAAGGGAAATGCGATGACACGTTACGAACACGCGCCGACACAACGGGCGCTGCATGCGAGCCTTCTTGCGCTGATGATGGGCGTGTCGCCGCTCACCCAAGCGCAGGCCCCATTGACCGACGAGCAGATCGGCGAGATTGCGCAACAGGGTGTGGTCTACGGCTTGCCTCTGATCCTGATGGACCTGACGCGGCAGGTCAGGACCCATGCGGTCGAGCCGGGTCCTCTGCTGGCGCCCGTGAACCAAATGGCGCAGAACACCGAATACCACGATGCGTCCTACAAGGTGGTCGTTCGCAGCAACGTCGATTCCCTGTACACGATGGCATGGCTGGATCTGAGGACCGAGCCCATGGTGCTCTCCGTCCCCGATACCCAAGGCCGGTTTGTCCTGTTCCAGATGCTCGACATGTGGACGGACGTCTTCGCATCGCCG
>CAIWPS010000156.1 GCA_903914615.1 uncultured beta proteobacterium
CCCCCTCGATGCCCTCGGACTCGACGGCGCAGAGCTGTTCGATGTCCGAAATGCCCGACAGGCCGCCCGAGGCGAAGACGGGAATCGTCAGCGCCTGCGCCAGTTTCACCGTGGCTTCGATGTTGATGCCGGTGAGCATGCCGTCGCGGCCGATGTCGGTGTAGATCACGCCTTCGACGCCGTAGTCCTCGAACTTCTTCGCCAGGTCGACGACCTCGTGGCCGGTGAGCTTGCTCCAGCCGTCGGTGGCGACCTTGCCGTTCTTGGCGTCCAGGCCGACGATGACGTGGCCGCCGAAGGCGCTGCAGGCGTCCTTCAGGAAGCCCGGGCTCTTCACCGCGGCGGTGCCGATGATGACGTAGCTCAGGCCGTCGTCGAGGAAGCGCTCGATGGTGTCGAGATCGCGCAGGCCGCCGCCCAGCTGCACCGGGATCCGGTCGCCGACGACGCGCAGGATGGCCTTCACGGCGCCTTCGTTGACGGGCTTGCCGGCAAAGGCGCCGTTGAGGTCGACCAGGTGCAGCCGCCGGGCGCCGGCGTCCAGCCAGCGCTGGGCCATGGCGGCGGGGTCTTCGCCGAAGGTGGTGGAGGCCTGCATGTCGCCTTGTTGCAGGCGCACGCACTTGCCGTCCTTGAGGTCGATGGCCGGTATCAGCAGCATGGCTCGGATTGAGCGGGTGGAAAAGGCGGGTCGCGCGAGAAGGGGGCGGAACGGTGCAGGCAGTGCGGCGGGCCGGGCTCAGGGTTTCCAGTGCAGGAAATTGCGGTACAGGGCCAGGCCTTGGTCGGCGCTCTTCTCGGGGTGGAATTGGGTGGCAAAAATGTTATCCCGTGCCAGCGCACAGGTAAAGCGCGCGCCGTAGTCGGTTTCGCCGGCAATGTGGCGCGGGTCCGACGGGCAGGCGTAGAAACTGTGCACGAAGTAGAACCAGCTGCCGTCGGCCACGCCGTCCCACAGCGGGTGCGGGCGCTGGAAGACGCGGTTCCAGCCCATCTGCGGCACCTTGTAGCGGCTGCCGTCGTCCTGCAGCCGGCCTTCGAGCGCGAAGCGGCGCACATCGCCCGGCACCAGGGCCAGGCCGGGCGTGTCCTGCTCCTGGCTGTGCTGCAGCAGCATCTGCATGCCCACGCACACACCCATCAGCGGCTTGTGCGCAGCAGCGTGCAGCACCGCATCGCGAAGGCCGGAGTCGCGCAGCTCGCGCATGCAGTCGCGGATGGCGCCCTGGCCGGGCAGCACGACGCGGTCGGCGGCCATCACTTGGTCGGCGCGCTGCGTCACGACGACCTCGACGCCGCTGCCGGCGGCCACGTGCATCACCGCCTGCGAGACCGAGCGCAGGTTGCCCATGCCGTAATCGACGACGGCGACGGTGGCCATGGTTCTACAGGCTGCCCTTGGTCGAAGGGATCACCCCCGCCGACCGCGGGTCGGGCGTGAGCGCCATGCGCAGCGCGCGTGCGAAGGCCTTGAAAACGGTTTCGCACTGGTGGTGCGCGTTCTCGCCCTTGAGGTTGTCGATGTGCAGCGTGACGCCCGCATGGTTGCTGAAACCCTGGAAGAACTCGTAGGCCAGCTGGGTGTCGAAGCCGCCGACCATGCCGGCCTTGAAGGGCACGTCCATGTGCAGGCCGGGGCGGCCCGAGAAATCGACCACCACGCGCGACAGCGCCTCGTCCAGCGGCACGTAGGCGTGGCCGTAGCGCGTGATGCCCTTCTTCTCGCCCACGGCCTGCGCCACCGCCATGCCCAGCGTGATGCCCACGTCCTCGACCGTGTGGTGGCCGTCGATGTGCAGGTCGCCTTGCGCCTGGATGTGCAGGTCGATGAGGCCGTGGCGCGCGATCTGGTCGAGCATGTGGTCGAAGAAGCCGATGCCGGTGGAGAGTTCCGCGGTACCCGAGCCGTCGAGGTCGAGCCTGACGCGGATCTGCGTCTCCTTGGTGTCGCGCTGGATGTCGGCGGTGCGGTTCATAGGCTGTCGCGCAGGGCGCTCATCATGAGGTCGTTTTCGGACGGCGTGCCCACCGTCAGGCGCAGGCAGTTGTGCAACAGCGGGTGCAGGCCGGCGATGTGCTTGACGAGCACGCCGCGAGACTTCATGCCTTCGAAGGCGCGCCTCGAGTCTGGCACGCGCACCAGCACCATGTTGGCCTCGCTGGGGAAGGCGTGCACGGCGGGCAGGTCGCGCAGCGCCGCCTGCAGGCGTTCGCGCTCGCTGCGCAGCAGGGCCGCCTGGCGGGCGTATTCGTCGGCGTGCTCCAGCGCGAACAGCGCCGCCTCGGCGTTCAGCGCGCTGACGTTGTAGGGCGGGCGCACCTTGTCGATCTCGTCGATGAGCGCGGC
>CAIWPS010000157.1 GCA_903914615.1 uncultured beta proteobacterium
CGACGCGGCCCAGGCGCTCGCCGGCCGCCGCCGCCGCGCCGGCCGGCGAGCCGGGCCCCGGGGCGGCCGGCATCGGCAGCCAGCGCAGCAGCGTGGCATACAGGCGAGCGGGGTCCACGGGCTTGGCCACATGGTCGTTCATGCCGGCGGCCAGGCAGGCCTGGCGGTCTTCGCCGAAGGCATTGGCCGTCATCGCCAGGATGGGGGTGCGCGTGATGCCGGCGCTGCGGATGGCGCGCGCCGCGGCCAGGCCGTCCAGCACCGGCATCTCCATGTCCATCAGGATCAGGTCGTAGCGCTGGCGGCTTGCCAATTCGGCAGCCTGCGCGCCGTCATGCGCGGTTTCGGCGACCAGCCCGACGCTGCGCAGCAGTTCGCAGGCGACCTCGCGGTTGATCGGGTTGTCCTCGGCGATGAGGACGCGCTGCCCGCCATGGTGGCGGCGCAGCAGCGCTTCGGGAACGTCGTCGACCGTCGGCGCGCGCCGGCCCTGCAAGTCGGCCGGCGCCCCTGGCGCGCCGACTTCGCCGTCAGTCTGTGCCCTGCCCATCGCGACGGTGATCCAGAAGGTGCTGCCGGCCCCCGGCACGCTTTGCACGCCGACCTCGCCGCCCATCATGTGCGCGAGGTGGCGCGTCAACGCCAGGCCCAGGCCGGTGCCGCCGTAGCGCCGCGTGGTCGAGCTGTCGGCCTGTTCGAAGGCCTCGAAGATGGTGGCCTGGCGTTCCGCGGCGATGCCGATGCCGGTGTCCTGGACCTCGAAGCGCACCTGCAGGCGGTCGCCCTGCGCCGGCAGCAGCTCGCCGCGCAGGCGCACCCAGCCGCGCTCGGTGAACTTGCAGGCGTTGGACAGCAGGTTGATGAGGGCTTGCGCCAGGTGCGTCGGGTCGCCGCGCAGGCGAGGCGGCAGGCGGTCGGTGTCGAGCAACAGCGCCAGGCCCTTCGCCGCCGCCGCCTCGCCGCCGATCTGGGCGACACGGGCCACCAGCTCGTCGCGCGCGAACTCCACGTCCTCCAGCACCAGCTTGCCGGCTTCGATCTTGGACAGGTCCAGGATGTCGTTGATGACCTGCAGCAGGTGCTGGGCGGCACCGTCGACACCGCCCAGGCGCTCGCGCTGCAGCGCGTCGCGGCTGTCGCGGCGCATCAGGTAGGTGAGGCCGATGATGGCGTTCATCGGCGTGCGGATCTCGTGGCTCATGTGGGCCAGGAAGGCGCTCTTGGCGCGCGTCGCGGCCAGCGCGGCGTCGCGCGCCTTCGAGAGTTCGGCATTCGCCGCCGTGAGGTCGGCGGTGCGCTGCTCGACGAGCGCCTCGAGCTGCTGCTGGTGCTGTTCCAGCGCGCGCCGCGCCGCCTTCTGCAGCGAGATGTCGATCAGCATGGCGACGAAGTGCGGCACGCCGCCGATGTCCACCGCGCAGGCCGAACAGGCGACGTCGATGCTGCGGCCGCTGCGGGTGCGCAGGGTGGTCTCGAATTCGTTCACGCCCCGGCCGGCGCGCAGCGCGTCGAACGCACTCGCACGCGCCCCCGCCTCGACCCAGACGCCGAGCTCGTGCCCGGTGCGGCCCACGGCCTCTTCGCGCGGGAATTCCAGCAAGGCCTCGCAGGCCGGGTTGAGGTCGACGAAGCGCCCGTTGGCCAGCAGCCCGATCACCACCGCCAGCGGGCTGCTGCGGAAGACGGTGGCGAAGCGCTCCTGCGCCTCCTGCGCCTCGCGCTCGGCACGCCGGCGGGCGGTGATGTCGACGAGGATGCCGCTGGTGCCCAGAAGCCGGCCCTGGGCGTCGCGGACGAGGTCGCCGAAGGCCTCGAGCCAGCGCATCTCGCCGTCCGGCCTGAGGATGCGGTAGGCGATGGCCAGTGCCGTGCCCTCGCGCCGCGCCTGCTCGCCGGCCGCGAGCGCCGTCTCGCGGTCGTCGGGGTGGATGGCGGCGGCCCAGACCTCGGCGCTGGCGGGCGTGGTCGCCGGGTCGAGACCGAAGATCTGGTAGACCTGCGGCGACCAGCTGACGCGGCCGCTGCCCTGTTCGCGTTCCCAGAAGCCCGCGCCCGCCGCCCGCTGCGCCAGTTCCAGCCGTTCCACGGCCTGCAGCAGGGCCGCTTCGCGCGCCTTCTGCTCGCTGATATCGCGCGCCGTCACCACCGAACCGACGACGGCGCCCGCGGCGTCGCGGATGGGCGCGAAGCTGTAGCTGCCGTACCAGCTCTGGCCGCTGTCCCTGCGCCGCAGCCGGTATTCGACGTTGCTCCCCGTCTCGCCGCGCAGCGCCCTCTGCACGGCCCACTGCTCGGGGGCTGCCGGCGAGCCGTCGGCCATGAAGACTTCGAGCAGCCGGGCGTACCCGCCCATCGTCTGCCGGCACTCCTGCAGGCTGGCGATGCGATGGAAGGTGGCGAAGGCGGCGTTCAGTTCGACGATGTTGCCTTCGGCATCGGAGATGAAGACGGCATCGCTCAGGCTGGCCAGCGCCGCGTCCATGCGGGCGCGCTGCGCCAGCAGCGCGTGTTCGCTGCGCTTGCGCTCGCTGATGTCGCGGTGCACGCCCAGCATGCCCAGCAAGGCGCCGCCGGCACCCCAGATGGCCAGGCCGCGCGACTCGCCCCAGAACACGCTGCCGTCCCTGCGGCGGTATTGCAGCTCGTAGACCTCGCCGTCACCCGGGCCCGCGGCGCTGAAGCGGCGCCGCCCCTGCTCGGCGAAGTCCGCCGCGTCGGCGTAGATGAATTCGACGCTGCGGCCGCGCACTTCGTCCAGCGCATAGCCGAAGGTCCGCGTGAAGGCCGGGTTGATGAGGCGGATGCGGCGTTCGGGGTTGGTGAAGACGATCGCATCGGGCATGCCGGCGAACATGGCCTGGAAGGTGGCCTCGCTGGCGCCCAGGGCGCCCAGGGCGTCGTCGCGGGCGCGCAGGGTGGATTCGAGGCGGCGCCGCACGGCTTCGAACTCGGCGATCGCAGGCGCACCGGGCGGCCCGGCGAGGGGGTCGGCCAGGCGGTCGACGGCCGCCGCCAGACGGCGGCTGGCCTGCGTGCCACCGGCCCAACCCAGCAGGGTGGCGGCCACGACGATGGCCCCCAGCGTGGCGGCAGCCACCCACGCCGGTGCGAAGGCCACCGCCTGCGGCACGGCCAGCACCACCGACCAGGGCGCCAGGGTCAGCGCCGCGCTGACGCCTGGGGCCATGGCTGCGTCGGCACGGCCGCCGGTCATGGTCCGCCGGGCGATGGCCTGGCCCTGGCTGTCCAGGACCGACAGCTGCGCGCCCGGCGGCAGGCCGAAACCGGCCAGGGTTTCCTGCACCGCCCGAGTCTCCATGGTCGTCAGCAACAGCAGAACCACCCTGCCGTCGCGTTGGATCGGTACGGCCAGTGCCACCAGGGGTTGCTGAACGACCGGCCCGACCACGAGATCGCCGACCGCCGGCTTGCCGGTGGCGGCGGCAAGGGGTGCCGCCGCGCGGCCGGCGGGCTTGGGCAGCGGCGGCAGCGGGCTGCCCAGCGGCTGTGCGGTGTGGAACCACATCTGCCCTTGCGGGTCGGCCAGGATCACCTGGCTGCCGAAGACCTTGCGGTAGCCCTGCGCAAGCGGGTAGAGGGCCTGCGCAGTGGTCCGCGGATCGGCAGCGCCATCGCCCAGCGGGGCCTCGGCCATGGCCTGCAGTGCCTGCAGCCGGGTCTGCAGCCGGGTGTCGATGGACGCGGCCACCGTGGCCACCTGGCGCCTCGCGGTGTCCTCGCCGGCCCCACGCGCCTGGTCCACGCCGCGCCAGGCCAGCCCGGCCGCGATCAGTACCAAAGGCAGCATGCACAGCCAGATCAGCCGGCTGAGCACACCGCGCAGCGGGCGCATGCCGGCCGATGTTTCAGGCCTGGCCGGCGCGGTGGCTGTGTTCATGCGGATCGGTCGTGGCGGACAGGGCCGCTAACCCTGTACATGTTGGTTACAGCGCGCCGAGGCAGCCTTGACGGCGATCAATGCCGGACGGACGCGCCATCGGTGTGCTGCCGCGTCAGTCCAGCGGCCAGGCCAGCGACTTCGGCCAGGTCACCGCCACCGCCGGCTCGCCACCGCCGCTGTCCACGCCGCGCCACCAGGGCGTGACGCTGTCCACCTGCACCGGCTCCACGGCCTCGCCCAGGCGCGGCATCAACAGCTGCACGCCCTGCCGCGGCGCCAGGTCCAGCAGGGTCTCGGCGGGCTGGTCCCAGGCGTGCATGGCCAGGCTGAAGGTGCCCCAGTGCACGGGCAGGAAGGCGCCGCCGCCCAGCAGCTGCAGCGCCTGCAGCGCGTTCTCGGGGCCGAGGTGGATGTCGCCCCAGGCGGGGTGGAAGGCGCCCACCTCCAGCATCACGAGATCGAAGGGGCCGAGGCGTTCGCGGATCAGCGCGTACTCGTCGGTGAGGCCGGTGTCGCCGCTGAAGAAGACGCGGTGCTTCGGGCCGCGCACGACCAGCGACGACCACAGCGTGGCATTGCGGTCCTTCAGCCCGCGGCCCGAGAAATGCTGGGACGGCGCGGCCGTGACCTCGACCTCGGTGCCGGGCAGGCGGTGGCTTTCCCACCAGTCGAGCTCGGTGATGCGCTCGGCCGGCACGCCCCAGGACTGCAGGTGCGCGCCCACGCCCAGGCTGGTGACGAAGGGCACCTCGGTCTTCGCCAGCGCGCGCAGCGTCGGGTAGCAG
>CAIWPS010000158.1 GCA_903914615.1 uncultured beta proteobacterium
AGTTGCCGCTGGCCGACCCCGGCCCCGCCGATGCGCTGCTGGACGCCCTCGGCAGCGACCCGGTGACGCTGGACGCCCTGATGGCGCGCACCGGCGACTCGGCGGCCGACCTGGCCGCGAGGCTGATGGAGCTGGAGCTCGAAGGCCGGGTGGCCCGCCTGCCCGGCGGCCTGTACCAGCGGCGGCATGCCGCATGAACTCGCCCCTCACGGGGCGGCGCAGCGCTCGGGTATAGTGGTTTGATGTTCGAAGTGCTGGTCTATCTCTACGAGAACTACTGGCGTCCCGACGCCTGCCCTGAGCCCAAGCAGCTCTCGCGCAAGCTCTCGGCCGTCGGCTTCGAGCCCGAGGAAATCCAGGACGCGCTGCGCTGGCTGGACGGCCTGGCCAGCAGCGCCGAGTCCGTCACCGGCAGCCCGGTGCAGGGCAGCATGCGCATCTACACCGAGGGCGAGCGCGAGGTGCTGGACGAGCAGTCGGTGGGCTTCATCGCCTTCCTCGAATCCGCCGGCGTGCTGCCGGCGCCGATGCGCGAGATGGTCATCGACCGCGCCTGCGCCGTCGGCGCCGGCACCATCGACCTCGAGGACCTGAAGATCATCGTGCTGATGGTCTTCTGGAGCCTGGGCGAGGAGCCCGACGCGCTGATCCTGGACGAACTCTTCGTCGATCCGGGCGACCGTCTGATCCACTAGTTCAGGAGCCTGGACGCGTCGACGTCCAGCTTGGCCAGCGCGCTGCGCGTCGCGCGCACCGTCAGCGTCTCGTCCTGCGCCGGCAGCATCAGCCCGGCCTGCAGGTAGCTCGCCAGGCGGTGCTGCTGGAACAGCATGCAGCGCCCTTGCGGGGTGACGAAGAGCGAGAGCTGCTTGCGCAGGCCGTGCCAGGCCAGCTGCACCGCTTCGCTGCGGCCGCCGCGGTCGAGCATGTACCAGCTGCCCACCTGCAGCTCGCGCGCCCAGGCCACCATCGCCGGCGTCGGCATGCTGCCGCCTTCGAGCACGACCTCGAGTTCGCTGCTCTGGTGGCCCGAGAGGTCGAGCACCATGGCCTCGTCGATGTCGACGTCGGCGGCCTCGGGCAGCAGTTCCTCCAGCGTCTCCAGCCGCTCCATCAGCTCGCGCAGGCGGTCGTCGGGAATCACCGCGGCCTTGGCGGTGAAGGCCGCCGCCAGCGAGTTGTTGAGCTGCTGGATGTGCTCGTCCTGCTTGGCGGCGTCGGTGCCGGCCGAGACCATGCCCTCGCGCAGGCTCTTCAGCAGCAGCGGCAGGCGGCGGATGACCTCGGCGCGTTCCTCGCGCGTGACCTTGGCGCTGGCGCTCCAGATCAGGTCGGCTGCGGCGCGCTTCATGGTCTTGGTCTGCACGCTCTGGTTGCCGAAGCGCACCGCCGTGGTCGCCAGCACGTCGGCCCAGACGTGGAACAGGAACTGGCGCACGCCTTCCTGCACCGGCACCTCGTTGAGCATGCGCCGCAGCTCGATGGTGTACTGGATGGCCAGGGTCTCGCGCTGCTCGACCTGCTGGGCCAGCGAGACGCCGCGCTTGGTGGCCTCGTTCTCGGTGCTGAAGTAGTGCTCGAGGTATTTCTCGAACTCGATCAGCACGGTCTGGAAGACGCGGCGGCCGGTGTCGGGGTAGGCCTCGACGACCTGGACGATGCGCTTGATCTCCTTTTCCAGCCCCGGGTCGGCGTTGTTGGCGACGCCGCCACCGGCGCTGTCGAAGCCCATCACGCAGGCCCCCATGCGGTCGATGAGGCGGCGCGCCGGGTGGTCGATGGTGGCGAAGAAGTCGGGCTCGGTGACGGCCACGCGCAGCACCGGCATCTGCAGGCGCGCGAACCACACCCGCACGGTGGCGGGAATGCGGTCTTCGGTGAGGATGCTCTGGAACAGCAGCGCCACGATCTCGATGGTGGCGCGTTCCTCGGGCGTGGCCGCCGCCTTCTTCAGGATCTGCTTGCGCTGGTGCAGTTCCTCCAGCATCACCGGCGCGGTGACCAGCGGCTCGCCCCGCTGCGTCGTCGGCGACAGGCGCTGGCGTATGCCCTGCTGTGCCGTCTCGATGGCGCGGGCCAGGCCCGGCGAGAGCACCGGCGCCGGCCGCGCGGCCAGGCCCTGGGCGCGCGTGGAGGCCGGGAACTCGGGAACGTGGCGGCCGATGAGGCGGTTCAGCCGCCCCAGCACGGCCTCGGCATGCTCGCGGCTGCGCGCCAGGGGCGCGGCTCGCGTCATCATGCGCGTCTCTTCGCCGACATTGCCGCCGCGGCCGCTGCTGCCGCTACTGCTGCCGGCGGTCCAGCCGTACGAGGCACTGGCCGGCACGGCGAAGCCGGCCGAGGTGGAATACACCGACGCCGGTGGCAGCCCTATCGACGCGCTGTCGTCGCGGCCTGCACCACCACCGCCGCTGCCGCCACCGCCACCGCCACCGCCGTTGCCGCCACCCCCGCCCGAGCCGCCGCCGGCCCGGCCAAGCTGGGCATTGGGGTGGGTATGGCTGCGGTGGATGAAGGGGCGCAGGTCGACCTCGGCGAGCACGCCATGGTCGACCAGCCAGCGGTTGGTCTCGTGGTACGCGCCTTCGACCAGCAGCGCGAATTCCTCGTGCAGGATGGGCTGCAGTTCACGCCAGCCCTCCAGCGTCTGCCCGGCGGCGCGCCAGGCGTCGAAGACGATGCGCGCCAGCACATGGGCACGCAGCATGTCGTGCGGCTCGAGCTCGGCACGGCTTTCCAGGTGCGCCACGCGCGAACGCAGGTCGGCGAATTCCCACGACGCCTTGTCCATGATGGCCAGGGCCAGGCGCGAGGTGACGATCTCGAGTTCGATGGTGTCGTCGGGCACCAGCGTCAGCGCGTCGCGCGCCGACCCTGGCGGCGGCAGGTCGCCTGGGCGCGACGACGAGAAGCCGCTGGACAGCAGCTGCCGCAGCCCGACGACGATGCCCCGGTGCCAGGACTGGGCCCCTGCCGTCAACCCCTGGACGAGGTCGCGACGACGCTGGAAGACGGTGTGTTCGGAGGGCTTGTCGAGCAGCGCGCGGGCGCCGTCCATGACGGTCTGCACCAGCGGCACCAGACCTTTGACCAGCTCTTCGGAGTAGAGCCTGCGCGCCTGACCAGCAAGGGATTCGGGCGACGCGCTGGTGGCCATGTCAGCTGCTTGCGGCGGGGCAGTGGAAGGAACAGATCACTCTACACCACCGCCCCGGCGTTGGGGTCGCTGGGGTCGGACTCCTTGCCGCCGCCCCCTACCTTGATGATGTCGTCGCGCTTCACGCCCAGCCACATCGCGATGCCAGCGGCGACGAAGATCGACGAGTAGATGCCGAACAGGATGCCGATGGTCAGCGCCACCGCGAAGTAGTGCAGCGTGGGCCCGCCGAAGATCAGCATCGACAGCACCATCATCTGCGTGCAGCCGTGGGTGATGATGGTCCGGCTGGTGGTGCTGGTGATGGCGTGGTCGATGACCTGGTGGGTGTTGAGCTTGCGGAACTTGCGGAAGGTCTCGCGGATGCGGTCGAAGATGACCACCGACTCGTTGACCGAGTAGCCCAGCACCGCCAGCACCGCCGCCAGCACGGCCAGCGAGAACTCCCACTGGAAGAAGGCGAAGAAGCCCAGGATGATGACGACGTCGTGCAGGTTGGCGATGATGCCGGCGAGCGCGAACTTCCATTCGAAGCGCATCGCCAGGTAGGCCATGATGCCCAGCACGGTGACGCCCAGGGCCAGCGCGCCGTTCTCGTAGAGCTCGGCGCCGACGCTGGCGCCCACGGCCTCGGTGCGGGTCAGCAGCAGCGGCTCGCTGCCGTCGGCCGCCGTGCAGCTGGGGCGGCTGACCTGCTCGCCCTGCGGCGTCAGGTACTGCTTGGTGCCGACGGTGGCCGAGGCGGCCTTGCACAGGGCCTCGAAGACGCTGCCGGCGACCTCTGTCTGCTTGACGTCCTTGCGCACCGGCAGGCGGATGAGCACGTCGCGCGAGGTGCCGAAGTTCTGCACCTGCACCTCGCCGTACCCCAGGGCGCCGACGGTGGCGCGCGTGCGGTCGATGTCCGCAGGCTGCGCGAAGGCGACCTCGATCAGCGTGCCGCCGGTGAATTCGATCGACAGGTGCAGGCCGCGGTGGGCGAGGAAGAACACCGCCAGGCCGAAGGTGATGAAGGACACCACGTTCAGCACCAGCACGTGGCGCATGAACGGGATGTCTTTTCTGATGCGGAAGAATTCCATCGCCGCCCCCTTACTGCTTGACTGCCGGCAGGCCGGCGGCGTCGCCATCGGGCCGCCAGACCTGGCCGATCGAGACCGCCTTGAGCTTCTTCTGCCGCCCGTACCAGAAGTTCACGAGCCCGCGCGAGAACATCACGGCCGAGAACATCGAGGTCAGGATGCCCAGGCAGTGCACGACGGCAAAGCCCTTCACCGGCCCGGTGCCGAAGGTCAGCAGCGCGACGCCGGCGATCAGGGTCGTGACGTTGGAGTCCAGGATCGTTCCCCAGGCCCGTTCATAGCCGGTATGGATGGCCATCTGCGGGCTGGCGCCGCCGCGCAGCTCTTCGCGCACGCGTTCGTTGATGAGCACGTTGGCGTCGATGGCCATGCCCAGGGTGAGCGCGATGGC
>CAIWPS010000159.1 GCA_903914615.1 uncultured beta proteobacterium
CCGCGCCGGTGCCCATCGACCTCGTCACCGCCTCGGCCAGCGGGCTGGACCCCGAGATCAGCCTGGCCGCGGCCGGCTACCAGGCGGCCCGCGTCGCCCGCGCCCGGGGCGTGCCCGTGGCGCAGGTGCAGGCCCTGGTGGCGCAGCACACGCAGGGCGCGCTGCTGGGCTTCATCGGCGAGCCGCGCGTCAACGTGCTGGCGCTGAACCTGGCGCTGGATGCCTTGCCGCGGTGATCAGCATGCGAAGATGCCGCGGGGTCGTCACCGCGGGGCTGGGAATTGCTGATCAACTGCGTCGCCTACGAACAGGGCAAGAAGCTGGCCGACATCTCGGCGGCCGAGATCGCGACCTGGCTGCAGCGGCCCGGCTGCTTCGTCTGGGTGGCGCTGAAGGACGCCAGCGACGCCGAGCTGGTGCAGATGCAGCAGCAGTTCCACCTCCACGAGCTGGCCGTGGAAGACGCGCGCCACGGCCACCAGCGGCCCAAGGTGGAGGAGTACGGCGACGTCGTCTTCACGGTGATGCAGACCATCGAGTACAGCCCCACCGACGAGCTGCACCTGGGCGAGGTCTGCATCTTCGTCGGCCCGAACTTCGTGCTGTCGGTGCGCAATCGATCGACGCAGGGCTTCCTGGGCGTGCGCGCGCGCGCCGAGCGCGAGCCGCAGCTGCTGGCCCATGGCGCGTCGTTCGTCTTCTATGCCCTGATGGACGCGGTGGTCGACCGCTACTTCCCGGTCATCGAGGCGATGGAGGTCGAGCTCGAGGCCATCGAGGACCAGATCTTCGAGCCCGGCGCGGCGCGCCAGAACATCGAGCGGCTGTACGCCCTCAAGCGCCGGCTGGGCGTCGTGCGCCATGCCGTGGCGCCGCTGATGGAAGCCACCGGCAAGCTCTACGGCGGCCGCGTGCCGCCGGTGTGCCTGAGCACGCAGGACTACTTCCGCGACGTCTACGACCACCTCGTGCGCAGCACGGCCACGCTGGACGGCCTGCGCGAGACCATCGCCACGGCGATCCAGGTCAACCTGTCGATGGTCACGATCGAGGAGAGCGAGACCACCAAGCGACTGGCGGCCTGGGCCGGCATCTTCGCCGTCGCCACCTTCTTCGTCGGCGTCTGGGGCATGAACTTCGAGCGCATGCCCGAGCTGAAGCTCTCCTACGGCTACCCGATGGCGCTGGCCATCATCTTCGGCGTCTGCAGCGTCATGTACTGGCGCTTCCGCAAGTCGGGCTGGCTGTAGCGGCGATGCCGTGAGCGAGGAAACGCGCCCCGACCCCGACGCCCTGCTGCAGCGTCTGCAGGCCGAAGAGGCCCGCGCCCGGCGCGGCCGGCTGAAGATCTTCTTCGGCGCCAGTGCCGGCGTCGGCAAGACCTTCGCGATGCTGGCGGCCGCGCGCGCGGCCCAGGCCCAGGGCCGTGCCCTGCGGGTGGGCCTGGTCGAGACACATGGCCGCAGCGAGACCGAGGCGATGGCACGCGACCTGCCGCGCCTGCCGCTGAAGACGGTGGCACACCGTGACCGCGAGCTGCCGGAGTTCGACCTCGACGCGGCGCTGGCCTGGGGCCGCAACGAATCCGAACCCCTGCTGCTGGTGGACGAGCTGGCGCACAGCAACGCCCCCGGCTCGCGCCACCCCAAGCGCTGGCAGGACGTGCAGGAGCTGCTGGCCGCGGGCATCGACGTCTGGACGACGATGAACGTGCAGCACCTGGACAGCCTGAACGACATCGTCAGCGGCATCACCGGCATCCGCGTCTGGGAGACCGTGCCCGACCACCTCTTCGACGATGCCGACGAGGTGGTGGTGGTGGACCTGCCGCCCGACGAGCTGCTGCTGCGGCTGAAGCAGGGCAAGGTCTACCTGCCGCAGCAGGCCGAACGCGCCGCCGAGCACTTCTTCCGCAAGGGCAACCTGCTGGCGCTGCGCGAGCTGGCGCTGCGCCGCACTGCCGACCGCGTCGACGGCCAGATGCAGGCCTGGCGGCGCCAGAGCTCGGTGCAGGGCGGCGCGCCGGTGTGGCCCAACCGCGAGTCGCTGCTGGCCTGCGTCGGCGCCGGCGAGGCCGGGCGCAAGGTGGTGCGCAGCTGCGCCCGGCTGGCGGCGCAGCTGGGCGTGCCCTGGCATGCCGTGCACGTCGAGACGCCGGCGCTGCAGCGCCTGCCGGCGGCGCGGCGGGCGCAGGCGCTGAAGGTGCTGGAGCTGGCGCAGCAGCTGGGCGCGACCACGGCCACGCTGTCAGGGCCCGACCTGCCCGCGGCGCTGGTGCGCTACGCGCGCGAGCACAACCTGTCGCGCCTGGTGCTGGGCCGCCACGCCAAGCGCTGGCGCTGGCCGGGCCGGCCCTCGCTGGCCGAGGCGCTGGCCGAGCGTGCCGACGACCTCGACGTGCTGCAGGTGGCGCTGCCGGCCGCGGTGGCCGCGGCCGCCGCGGCCGGCGGTGCCGAAGCCGGCGGCGCGCCGCCGCTGGCCTGGCCCTGGCGCGGCTACGCGGCGGCGCTGGCCGTGTGCGCGTTGACGGCGCTGCTGGCGACGCCGCTGGTGGGCTGGCTGGAGCTGTCCAACATCGTCATGCTCTTCCTGCTCGCCGTGGTCGGCGTGGCGCTGCGCTGGGGCCGCGGGCCGGCGGTGCTGGCGGCCTTCGTCGGCGTCGGCCTGTTCGACTTCTTCTTCGTGCCGCCGCGCTTCTCGTTCGCCGTCAGCGACGTGCAGTACCTGCTCACCTTCGCCGTCATGCTGGTGGTGGCGCTGGTCACCGGTCAGCTGACCGCCGGGCTGAAGGTGCAGGCCGAGGCGGCGACGCAGCGCGAGCGCCGCGTGCGCAGCCTGTACGAGATGTCGCGCGACCTCTCCGCCGCGCTGCTGCCCGAGCAGGTGGCCAAGATCGGCGCGCGCTTCCTGCGCGCCGAGTTCGGCGCTGCCAGCGCCCTGCTCGCCGCCGATGCCGAGGACCGCCTGCAGACCCTGCCCGGGGCCACGGCGCCGGTCGACGCCGGCGTCACGCAATGGGCCTACGACCGCGGCGAGCCGGCCGGCCTGGGCACCGACACGCTGGCCGGCAGTGCGACGCTGGTGCTGCCGCTGAAGGCGCCGATGCGCACCCGCGGCGTGCTCGTCATCGCCCCCGGCGCGACGCCGCTGCAGGGCCCCGAACAGCGCCGGCTGCTGGAGACCTGTGCCTCGCTACTGGCGATCTCGCTCGAACGCATCCACTACATCGAGGTCGCGCAGGCGAGCACGCTGCAGGTGGAAAGCGAACGCCTGCGCAATTCGCTGCTGCAGGCCATCTCGCACGACCTGCGCACGCCGCTGGCCTCGCTGGTCGGCCTGGCCGACACCCTGGAGCTGACGCAACCGCCGCCGGAGCCGGCGCAGCTCGAGGTGATGCAGCGCATCCGCGCCAGCGCGCTGCGCATGAACGCGCTCGTCACCAACCTGCTCGACATGGCGCGGCTGGAGTCGGGCGCGGTGCAGCTGAACCGCCAGTGGCTGCCGCTGGAAGAGGTGGTGGGCAGCGCGCTGGCTTCCTGCGCGCCGGTGCTGGCCGGCCGGCCGCTGCGCACGCGGCTGGCCGACGACCTGCCGCTTTTGCACGTGGACGCGGTGCTGATCGAGCGCGTGCTCGTCAACCTGCTGGAGAACGCCGCCAAGTTCACGCCGCCGGGCTCGGCGATCGAGATCGCGGCCGCGGTCGACGAGGACCAGCTGCGCATCACCGTCGACGACGAAGGCCCGGGACTGCCACCGGGGCGCGAAGAGGCCATCTTCGAGAAGTTCGAGCGGGGCCGCAAGGAAAGCGCAACGCCGGGCGTGGGCCTGGGCCTGGCCATCTGCCGGGCCATCGTGCAGGCGCATGGCGGGCGCATCCGCGGCCAGACGCGGCCGGGCGGCGGCGCCCGCTTCAGCGTCTGGCTGCCGCGCGGGCAGCCGCCGCTGGACCATGGCGGGGGCCCGGCCGAGGCCACCCTGCCCGAGTCGGCCCACGGATGATGGACGCTGCCCGGGTGCTCGTCGTCGAGGACGAGGCCGACATCCGCCGCTTCGTGCGCCTGGCGCTGCAGGCCGAGGGCTTCGAGGCCTTCGAGGCCGACGGCGTGCAGCGCGGCCTCATCGAGGCCGGCACGCGGCGGCCCGACCTGGTGGTGCTGGACCTGGGCCTGCCCGACGGCGACGGCATCGATCTCATCCGCGACCTGCGGAGCTGGTCGGCGGTGCCGGTGATCGTGCTGTCGGCGCGCGGTGGCGAGGCCGACAAGATCGCGGCCCTGGACGCCGGCGCCGACGACTACCTGGTCAAGCCCTTCGGTGCCGGCGAGCTGATGGCGCGCGTGCGCGCGCAGCTGCGCCGCCACGCCCGGCAGACGCCGGCCGGCGAGCCCGAGCTGCGCTTCGGCGAGGTCTGCATCGACCTCGTGCGGCGCAGCGTGCAGCGCGCCGGCGAGCCGCTGCACCTCACGCCCATCGAGTACCGGCTGCTCACGCACCTGGCCGCGCAGCCCGACCGCGTCGTCACCCACCGCGCCCTGCTCAAGGCGGTGTGGGGGCCGGGCCACCTGGAAGACAGCCACTACGTGCGCGTGCACATGGCCAACCTGCGCAAGAAGGTCGAGGCCGACCCGGCGCGGCCGCGCCACCTCGTCACCGAAGCCGGCGTCGGCTACCGTTTCGTGCCCTGAACGGCCCTTGAACGCGATGCGCAAGACCTCCACCGGCGGCCTCGTCTATTCCACCGATGCCGGCCGCATGTGCCCGGCCTGCCGGCAGCCGCTGGCGGGCTGTGCCTGCAATGCGGCGGCGGCGCCACTGCCGGGCGACGGCAAGGTGCGCGTCAGCCGCGAGACGGCGGGCCGCGGCGGCAAGGCCGTCACCGTGGTGCGCGGTCTGCCGCTGCAGGGCGAGGCGCTGGCGGCGCTGGGCAAGCGCCTGCGCGCGGCCTGCGGCGCCGGCGGCACGGTCAAGGACGGCGTGCTCGAGGTGCAGGGCGAGCACCGCGACCGCGTCGTCGCCTTCCTGCAGCAGGAAGGCTTCGAGGCGAAGAAGGCCGGCGGCTAGGCCGCCGCGCCGGCCCCATGCAAAGCTTCTTTGCCGCGGCGCAACGGCCGGAACTCGCGGGCGGGTTGGAATGTCGGAAAGGCCTCATCGGCTTTCTTTCAACGACATGACTGCGATTTCCGCCATGAAGCTCAAACCCGAAGTCCTGCTGAGTTCGATGCTGCTGGTCGCGTTGCTGGGCTTTGCCGTCACGGCAGGCGCCGAGGAACGCCACGACCGCCGCGAAGCCCCGCGCGGCGTGGTGTTGGACAGCCGCTTCCACCACGACCACTACTACCCGCCGCGCGGCTATGCCGTCGGCACGCTGCCGGGCGGCGCCATCAGCGTCAGCTTCGGCGGCGGCAGCTTCTTCTTCCATGGCGGCGTCTGGTTCCGGCCGTCGGGCGGCCGCTTCGTCGTCGTCGCGCCACCCATCGGCATCGTCGTGCCGCTGCTGCCGCCGGCCTATGCCACGCTCTGGATCGGCGGTGCGCCCTACTACTACGCCAACGACGTCTACTACACGCCCGCGCCGGGCGGCTATGCCGTGGTGGCGCCGCCGCCGGGTGCCGACACGGCGCAGGCCGTGCCGCCGCCGCCGCCGCCCGCGAACGCACCGCCACCGCCGCCGCCGCCTGCGCCTGCGCCGGCGCCTACGGCTCCGCCG
>CAIWPS010000160.1 GCA_903914615.1 uncultured beta proteobacterium
CCGTCGGGGTTCAGATACTTGTTCCGGTCCACCCAGTTCATGTGGTCCTCGACCCAGGCTTCCTTGCCGGCCTTGGCCACCTTGTAGGGCTCCTGGGGCTGCGGAGTGCGGTAGTCCTCCCGGGCGTTGAGCGGAATACCCTCGCGCTGGTACCGATCGGCCATGGCGTCCATCATCTTGTGCAGCGAGTCGCCGGCCTTCTGCGCTTCGGGCGTCGTCTCCTCGCCGAACAAGGCCTTGGCGATGTTGAAGTGCTGGGCCGGATCCATGAACAGGCCGAAGAGCTTGCCCCCGGCCGCCTCATGCGCGCCTTCCGTAGTGGCAAAGAAGGCTTTTGAGATGCCCACGGTTTTATCCTCGATGCCATTGATCTTGGCGCGCAGCGCCTGGACCTGGCCGTTCTTGCCCGGCACCACGCTGGCGATGTCCGTCTGAAGCGCAGCCTTGCGCCCAGCCTCGCGGATCGTCGCCTCGTGGGCACGCACCACGTCCGCCATCATCTTTTCCTTGGCCATCCCTGCGGCCTCGGTCATGCGCTCAGCCAAGCTCATGCGCAGGAAGCCTTCGTGGTCCTGGGTTGCCAGGTCGCGCAGCGACGAATGGATCCGCTCTTCAATGCCGTCCAGTTCGCTCTTGCTGAGCTTCCGCCCGGCCGCGCTATTGATCGCCTGCTCGCATTCGGGTTTCATAGCATGGTCCTCAGGAAGCAGCCGATGGCGGTAGAGAAGAGGTTCGAATCCTGGGAAGCCTTGGCCATCTGCTCGCGCAGCACGTCGGGCATCTGGCTGGCCTTGACCGTGCTGCCGTCCGGCATCTGCACGTCCAGGTCAGGGTGGCGGGCTGCGAGCTGGTTCGCCTGCTCGTCGGCCATGGGGCTCAGGCCGGACTGGGCTTCGGGCTTCGCCCCGGGCGCAGGGGGCTCGGACTTAGCCCGTGCCTGGGCCGCCTTATATTCAGCGGTCTGCTCGTTGGGGAACGCGCTCTTTCCGGGCTCCATCCCGAAGCGCGCGGTGAACTCGGCGCTGGACTTCGGCGCGGCTTCGGGCGCCACAGGCTCCTGGAACGCGCGCCAACGGCCCAGGGTCTGCTCCTGGGCGGCGTAGGCTGCGTTCAGTTTGGCCTCGACGATGTCCTGCTGCGCAGCAATGGCTTGCGCCTCCCGCTTTACCTCGGGGAAAGCGTTGAGCGCCTTGGCCAGGTCGGCGTGGGTCGGCTCGTAGCCTTCGATGTTGGGGAGCTGGGTGCGCAGTCTGTCCTGGACCGCCTGGGCCCGGGATTCCAAGGCGTCGAACTCAGCCTGGAAGCGAACGACGCTCGCCTCGGACGTGGCCCGGTCCTGGGCGAACCGGCTGGCCAGATGGTCAGGGACGTTGCCTTCCAGTTCAGCCCAGCCGCTGCGCGGGGGCGGCGTGGTCTCGGCCAAGTCGCCGTAGACGACGCGGAAAGCATTCGTCATATCCTGGTGGAGCTGGACGCGCTCTGGGTCAAGCAGGGAGTGGTTGACGATTAGTTGCGCTTCCATCGGCGTGACGCCCGCCTCGCGGCCGCGCAGCATGTTGCCCAGGGCGCGGTCGGAAAGCTCTGCGTCCAGCCCCGCAGTAGCGGGATCGGTGGGCAGGCCCGCCGCGCCCCGGGCCCGCATCTCGGCCTTACGCCCCTCCAGCGCCGCCTCCACCTGGGCCGGGTCAGGCCGCTCCAGTGGGTTCAACTTCTCGCCCAGCTTCTCGCCGAGCACCCCACTGGCGCCGAATGCCAAGCCCAGCACCAGGTCCGAGACGATGGCCTGCGCATCGAGCGTCTTGTATTGGGCAGCCATCTCAGGGTAGCCCTCGGACTCCAAGAGGTGACTGGTGAGGAAGCGGTTGCCCGCGCCGAAGCCTACCATGGCCGCGCCCGAGGTGGCGATCTTCCCCGCAGCCGTGCCTGCCA
>CAIWPS010000161.1 GCA_903914615.1 uncultured beta proteobacterium
CATCGGCCGCATCGGGCCCGAGCGCCAGATGCAGGCTGGGTTTGAGAGACCAGTCTTCGTCTACGACATCATCGCGACGGGCACCATCGATGAGGACGTGTTGCTGCGCCACGCTACCAAGCGCAGCGTTCAAGACTTGCTGCTTGATGCAGCTTCAAGGAGGGGGTGATGGAACTTGATAAGTGCGCCTATTGCGACGCGATTTTGCCGGCTCACCGTTTGGGATGTGCAACGCAGAAACGTGAGTCGGTGAACCTCAAGCAACCGAGGATCGAGGACCTGGCGCTTTCCAACCCGCTATACCCAACCACGACGATGTCCCCACTCGATCGCCAGGTCGGTGGGAGCCATTACAAGGATCTGAAGATCCAGCCGATCACGTACATCCATGCCAATAAGCTGCCCTTCATCGAGGGAAGCATCGTCAAGTACATCACCCGATGGAAGGCCAAAGGCGGCGTGGAGGACTTGAAGAAGTGCATCCATTACCTTGAACTGCTCATCGAACTCGCGGGGAAGAATTGACCGCGCCCGTGGACTACAGCAACTGGTCGCGAGTCGCGCTGATGGAGCTTGCGTACCAGCAACTCGAGGAGATCCGCGCCAAGCAAGAGCGCATCGACGAACTTCAGCGGGACCTGAAAATCATTCACGCTGAATGGCGCAAGCTGCTGGCGAAAAGTTGTACATCGTGATACATTCGCTGCGGGAAAAGGAGGCCCACGATGGACATTCAAGACTGGGTGATTCTCTTCTACGCCGCGTTCGCGCTACTGGTCATCGGGGTCTTCCTCTACTGGGCCAAGACCGCGCCGATTGTTCGCGACGATGATGAGTTTGCGGGATTCAAGAACACCGATTTGCTATTTGCACCAACTGACCCACACTGGAACCACAATGAAGAAGTTGACCCTCCTTTGCATGATGATGGCGGCAGTGCAGGCGACGAACGCTTGCCCTCCAGGTCAGGCCCCGACGCCCCCGTCGCCTCCCCCTACCACGGGTCCATCTCCTACGCCCGCACCTACGCCTGCAGTTGCGTCATCTGCAAGTACCTCCGCAGCCACATCCAATAGTGTCAGCGGGGCCTCGGCGTCGAGCCGGCTCAACAACACGAACGTGATCAGCGCGACGGGCGGCGCGGGCGGCGCGGGCGGCGCGGGCGGCGCGGGCGGTTCGTCCTCGTCGAACAGCACCGCTGCCGGTGGCGCCAACAGCCTGGGGGCCGTGGACTCGGGCAACTCCTCCAAGTACAGCGCCTTCGCAATCGCGCTCCCCAGCCCTGTCTACACCCCACCAGCGCCGATGTCGACGTGCCCCCAGGCATCGGTGCAGTCGCACTCCTGGTCGGTTGGCTGGAACTTCGTCAGCAAGTCCGACACGGTCCAGGATGCGAGCGCGTGCACGCTGTTCCCGATCTATCAGGACCTGTACGCCCGCTGCAAGTGGGCCAGCGCGCAGAAGCTGCAGAACAAGATGATCGAGAACGCGCTGCCCGGGTACACGCCCGAGACCGTGGCCGCGTTGGACTTGACCGAGGCCGAATGCGCGGCGTACCATGCGCCGCCGCCGGCCCCCGCGCCCCTGTCCCTGTTCGCCGCGCCCACTGCGCCGATCGTCGCGCTGCCGCCGACGGTGATCAGGAAGCGGGCGCCGAGAAAACTGGCGCCGAAAGTCTCGCCGTGCGTTCCGGCTCAGAACGTGTGCAAGTCGAAGACCTAGGAGATCACCATGCCCAGCAAGACACCGAAGCAGGCCCGCACCATGGCCGCGGCGGCGCACGATCCGAAGTTCGCCAAGAAGATGGGGGTCCCCAAGAAAGTGGCGAAGGAATTCAACAAGGCCGACGCCGGCACCGGCATGATCAAGCCGAAGAAGAAATCCAAGGCCTGACAACCTTGGTCGACCATCAGAGGGCTCGCACTCTGTCCGGTCGGTCATGCGAGCAGCACGGCCGGCTAAGCTATACGCCCGGATAGCTGGCATCCTGCGAATAGGACCCCGTGGCGTCGAGCCACCCCGCATGCTGGTAAGCGGGACTTACAACGAAAAACGCCACCTTCCCAGGTGGCGTTTTTCCTGGCGCCTTTGGGGGCGTCAGCTTGCCGGCGCTGCTGCGGGTGTCGTGGCCGCAGCGGGCGCAACCGCAACGGCGGGTGCCGCAGCGGGAGCCGGCGCTGGTGCGGGCGTCGACTTCGGGAAAATGTGGGCGGCGAACATTTTGAAGAACGCGCCCAGTTCGCTGATGTCCTTCTCGACGATGGACGCCAGGCTCGAGCCCTGGAGCTGGGCCAGTGCCGCCTTCTTGGCAGTGAGATCGGATTCGAGCTTCGTGATCTCCGCGTTGATGGAGTCGATGAGGGTGGTCATGCCGAGAGGTCTCCGGTTGGCGCGTCCGGTGCCACATCGGCAAGGGTCACGCTGGGTTGAGGATCGGGAACGGGTTCTGCCGGCGGCGTCTCCACCGGGGGCTCGGGCGGCGGCGTCTCCACCGCGGGCTCGGGCGGCGGCGTCTCCGCCGGCGCGTCTTCCGGTTCGTCGTTGATCTCGGCAAAGACCTTCAGCGAGGCCAAGTCTTCGTCGGCCGGCGCCTTGCCGGTGACGATCGCCACGGCAACGATCTTCAGGATCGATTCCAGGCGACGTTCTGCTGCGGATGGTGTGCTCACGGTTGTGCTCCTATTTGGGACTCGAGGCTGTGGTAGTCGGACTGGCACTGCTGGCCGGCGGCGTATGCGGCGTCAAGAGCGGCAGCCAGGATTCCCGAAGTTTCGTCAGACCGCCCAAACACGTCGGCGAGCACAACGCTGGGAGATCTGGCTGCTTCGCCGAGTCCGGGAGGGGCGGCGCCGACGCCGGCTTCACCACCAGGGGGGACTGGATCGGCTGCGGCTTTTGCGGCTGCGACTCGCAAGCGTTGAGCGACAGCATTAGCGACAGCGAGGTCAGCGACAGCGCGGTCAGCACGTTTTTTCTCTTCATTCGCGGCCTCCTGTTGTTCGTCGATGACCTTCTCCAGGTTGGCCTGGTAGGTCTGTGCGGCGCTCGCCGCGGCTTCAGCGGCGCTTGCCGCGGCAATGGCGTATTCCGCACGGTCGGCGGCGCGCCCCGCCTTTTCAGCGGAAAGCTGCGTTTCGAGTCTGAGGTTTTCCCCGTGCAAAGTCAAGATTGTGGTGGTGACCAAGCCGAAAACCGAGACCCCAAAAATGATCGATACCCAGTTCATTGATCAGCCCTCCATCTCGTTGAGCGCACCTTCCTTGAAGATCCTCCAGGCCAAACCTGCGTCGACCTTCAGGTGCATCGCAGGCGTGGCTGCCCAGTACTCTTCGAAGCGCGTGCGCAAGTCGATCAGCTCCTGCGGGTAGCCGGCCGGCTGGTGCCACGGGGGGAACGATTCCGGGTCGTTGACCTTGGTGGGTGGTTTGAAGCTCACGACAGTCCTTTCAGGCAAGCAGCCTGCTCTTCGGCTCGCCGTTTGACCAGTCCGGGTAGCGCGACCTCGACACCAGCCACGCGCGCCTTGTCCCAATTGGGCAACTGGTCGCAGGCCTTGATGTACTGTTTCGCTGCCAAGTAGCGGGCCGCGGCAGACGATTTGGTGTTGCAGGCAAGGGTTGGGCCCATGTTGTAGGCAGCAGATCCGAAGGCGCCCAGCACGCTCACCGGCAGGCCCGGCTGGCACTTGTCGACCATGGAAACCACCTTGGCCATGTCGGACGTCAACAGATCCTTGCACTCCGCGGTGCTGTAGAACTTGCCGGGAATCGGGTTGCGCGTTTCACCGAAGCAATAGGTCTGGATGCCCACCGGGTCGGCGTAGACGTAGTGTCGCAGGCCCTCGCACGGCGCAGCCAGCGCGGCGGCAAGGGACGCGGCAGCGATGGCCTTCTTGCTTGGCCCGCTCGGGGCGATCGGCATCGGCGCCAGGGCTTTCGGTGGCGCGAGCTCGGGGACCGCATCGATCAGTTCCTGGGGGAGATCTTCATTGCTCATCTTGGCCCACCTTAGGTTGTTGATTCAGCAGACGCGCGACAGCCGCGCCTACCGCAACGAACGTGGCCGTGTAGCCGAAGGTGTGCGCAGGCAGAATGCCTTGCAGGTTTGGCAGCGCCACCTCGAGCGCAGAGAAGATCGCGGCAGCGAGCGCGAAACGGATGCTCCAGGCCTTCTTGAGGGTAGCTTCCCATTCGTCGATCAGTTTCATGGTCTCCCTTTCGATGGCGCCTGCGCCTTGAGAACGGCCAGGCTTTCACTGACATTGCGGGTCTCTGCGGTCAACTCCTTGACATCAAGCCTCAGACCGTCAAACGAGGCCTTGACCTCATCCCGGTCTCGAGACGCTGAAAGCTTCACCTGCTCGATGTCGGCGCGCATCTGCGCGCGGTCCTCGCGATAGGCACCGTATGCGGTGCTCGCACCGATCACGATGGCCGCGATCTGCAGCAGCGTGCCGGTCGATACCGTTGGGTCGAAGCGCCAGAACTTGTGGCCACCTTGGTCTTCGGATTCGCGATCGGTGTCGTGCATGGCTATATCACCTTGAAGTTCTCGAAGGCGAACGGCACGCGGCTGTTCTCCGGTGTGTAGAACAGTGCGTCCTTCTCGTAGAGGGGTCGCCAGTCGGATTGCACGCTTGCGATCGGCCCGAGATACGGGCGCGCCACCTGAAGAACCTCTTCGAACGGGAGGCTCTCCGGTTCGACGTACCCCATTTTTGGGTTTTTGATTGCCCATACGATCGCGCCCAACATCGAAGCTACAACCTGCAGGGCCGTCGCATTCTGCCCAGGAATCAGCCGGCGGGCCTCGTCGATGCCGAGTTGGCTGCCGTACCACCATGCATTCTTCTTGTGCCCCAGCAACAGCACACCGAGCTCGTCGATGCCGCTGACGATCTCGTCCCGCGCGATCCGCGTGGTGCGCTGCATCTCGAGCCCCCTACCGCGGATCTCATGCACGCTGGCAATCGCCGCGTCGATCGGCTGGTAGGCGTAGTAGACTGTCGGCGCGAAGACTACCTTGCCCTCTTGGCGAACCGAGAAGTACTGGTTGATCGTGATGGCCTCGGAATGCTGAACCAGGAATCCTGCGAAGACACCCCCAAGCGGAACCCAGGACCTGACCAGGGTGCTGACGCCGGGCTGCATCAGGTACGCAGCACGCCCATCTGGCTGCACATCCCCGTTGGCGGGTTTGCCGCGTTCGTGGGTGCCCCACCCCAGCTCGCTTGGCGCGCGCCCCTCGGCCCAGAACCCCTCGCAGGACCATGAGCAGACGAACTCGCCCATCTCCTTGGGTCGGTCGATGATCTGCGTGTCGCGCTCTGCGATCTGAACCACCTGGGTGCCGGTGAGCTGCATGAGGCGCGCCCAGCCGGCCTGCGTGGTCGGCGTGTTCACTTTCAGGTCCATGGCCTTCGCGATGTCGAGCAGCGCGGCCTTGGTGAAGTGCGTCACCAGACCGGGATTGGCGCCGTGCGTGACGACACAGGTGGGCGACCCCTTGGGCCAGCCGGCCACGGCCTTGCGCAAGTCCTTGTGGCTTTGCCACAGCGTGCGTTTGCCAAGGTCGGGGATGTCTTCGTCGTGCACATCGTTCCACCGCTCGAGCGACGTGTTGATGTACTTGACACCGTTCTTGCGGCACCAGTTCAGGATGTCGGTGGAGTCGATGTTGACGGCAAGGTCGACGATGAAGCCGCCGCTGCTGACGTGCTTGGCAAGTTCGCCCGCCATGTTGTCCTCGAGGATTTCGACCACCTTGTAGCCGACACCCAGGTGGCCGTAGATTTCCTTGAAGTCCTCGGTGTTCTCGTCCTTCTCGATCACCGTGATCTGGCGCGGGTCGATTTCGATGTGGCGCAGCAGCAGCGGAAGAATTGCGCGGCCGACGCTGCCCCACCCCAACTGCAGGATGCGTGCGCCATCAGGAAGCTCGGCCAGCTTGAGGTAGTCGTCTTTGCCGGCAGCCGGCGAGCCCACCGAGCGTTCCTCGGGGGCATCGTGCGCCGCCTTGCCCTCACCGATCGGGTAGGCGTCCCGGCGGGCTTGCTCGACGATCTTGGTGGCTCGGACCTTCATGGCTTGCGGCTCGCGATGATGCGCTGGATCTCACGGTCGAACCCCATCGGATTGCCGTCGAACTTCTGCGCGGCATTATCCACCGCCCGAGCGTCGATTTCCATAGCCTGGTTTACGGCCTTGCGCCTTGCTTCCGGCGGCATGCGCGGTGAGGCAGTGCTCACTTTCGGAGGGGCAAAACGCACCGGCGTGGACATGCGATCGAGCTTGCCGCTGGCAGCCTTGCGCAGCGCCGACGCAGCCAGGCCGCGCACCAGATTCGCGTCGACCGTGTTGCCCATCGAGGTCCCGAACTTCTCGTAGAAGTAAGCGCGCACTTCGTTTACCAGCCGTCGAACAATCGGCAGATCCGGGTGCTTCTCAACTAAGTGAGCGGCCACTTCGTGCATGAAGTTGCGGTCGCCAACGGTGTACTTGGTGGCCGACTTCTCGCCGGTGTAGCGTCGCGTGATGTCGGTCCAGGCAGCCTTGACGTCCGGGTCCTTGCTGCGCAGGCCGCGCAAGTCCTTCAGCAACAGGCGATAGCGTTCCTCGCCCAGCAGGCGCACGATTCCGAAGTGCGCGCCCAGTTCGTGCATCAGCACCTGGGGCGCGCTCTCCTTCGTCAGCGTGTCGACGTACAAGGTCGCCGCCGGCTGCCCGCGCTCGCGCATCGCGCCGCGGGCCGGGATGTTGCCGTGCTCGGCCCGCGTGGCGAACTTGAGCACGCCGGCGTCCTCGAGTCCCTTGATGAGCTTCTCGCCCATCTTGTCGACCAGGGCCGCGCGCGTGGCCTCGGGAGTGCCTAGGACTTTTGCGCCGGGATCTGCGGCGCCGACCCGGAGACTGTCTTCCGCTTGAGGGGACCCTTCTTCGGGCGTTTGACCCCCTTGGCCACGGGCACCACTTTCGGCTTGCCCTTCTGGATTGTTGCCGGTGTCGGTTTCTCGTCGAACATTGCCATCGTTCACTCCTGCTGTGGTTGTGGGTTCGCTGGGTCCTGTGGTGCTGGCGCGGCCGGCGCTGTCGGCGCCCCCACCGCCGGCGGGCTCGCTCCCTTGAACGGGCTCACCCCTCGCCTGATCAGCGACTCCGGTCGGAAGGGATGCAGCCCCGTCGTCCCCCGGACGTGCCCCAGAGCTTTCGCTGCCAGCAGCAGCTTGGTTGCCTTCATTCGCATGGGTTTCTCCTCGCGCCTTGATCTTGGCGATCTCGGCATCGAACTTTGCAGGGTTCTTGTCGTAGAGCTGGGCGGCGAGCTCGGTGGCATGTGGGTCGATCGCCAGCGCATCGGCCACGTCCTTGGCGCGCGCCGCGTCCTCGTTGCCCAAGCTGAACTGCTTGCGCCACTTTTCTTCTTCAGCAGGTGTGAGTTTGTTGGTTTCCCCAACAGGAATTTTTGGTGGTTTTTCGCTAAGGCGGCGCATGGCCTCCTGCGCGCCCGGCGTGTTCAACGCCTCCTGGGTTGCAGGATCGGTGAAGTGCTCGCTGCCGGCAAGAGGACCGGACACCACCCTGTCAGGCAAGTCAGGCCGACCCGGCACCGCAGGGATCTCGGACGCGGCAGTGCGCGGCGCAGGTTGCTCATTGGCGGGGCCGGCAACCGGTGCTTCCGCTGCTGTTGCAGGCGTGCCCTCTGCTGCAGGGATTTCACCCCCACCACCCCAGCGTTGAGGCGCGCCGCCCGGCCCTGCGCCTTCGCCGGGCACAGTCCCCCCAGCACCAGGCGCCGTCTGCCAGTCGGGCGTGGTGTCGCCCAACGGGTTGAACGGAACCTGCGGCTGCGAGGCCTCGGGGCCGGCGCCGGGCGACGTGGACGGGTCGAAAGGGGGCGGCGTGTTGTCCGCCGGCGCGGCGTTGCGGGCGCGGCGCGTGATGAACTTCTGCCCGACGTCCGACAGCAGCGCGGCGCGCGCGGCGGGGCGCGCCCCGAGGAGCAGGGCCTCCTTTCCGCCTGTGACAGCCATCAAGGCCAGATCGGCAAACGTCGGGCTGCCGGTGTTGCCCAACTTCTCGACGCCGCGAGCCAGGCGCGGGAACTGTGTGGCGAACTCGGCAATCTGCCGGCCCGGGCCCGTGAGCAGGTTTGGGCTGCGCTTGTGCGCCGCGGCGTAGGTAAGTGCGTTCACGTTGCCCGTGGTCGGGTTCAGAGCGGCGTCTGCAAGATAGGTCTTCGCGATGCGCGTGCGTGCCGCACGGTAGTTGTCCACGGCCTGCGCGAGCTCGGGGTTGCCGCTGAGATCTCCGAGGCGCGTCAGGTGGCGATCGATTGAATCGTCCAGGGCCTTGGCGAATCCCTTGTAGACCGCGCCGAGGCCCGAGTCCCCTTGGCGATATGCCGTGTCCGACTTCTGGCGCAGCAACTTCACCTGGGCAATTGCCGACGGTGCGCTCATGGTCTGCGCAGCGCGCATGTCGTCCAGGGTTTTCTGGAACGGGCGATCGGTGCTGTTCGGGAAGGACTCACCCGCGTCGTCGTACATCTTGACGACGCCGTTCACATCGTCAAGGTATTCCCTGTCGTTGTTGATGTCGCCCGTCTGCTTGATGGCATCGTAGTGCTTGCCCTCTTCGTCTCGGATGTCGGAGAGTGCCTTGCGGGTGATCGGCTGATCCTCGGGTAGGCCAACGTCCTGGCGCACCAGCTTGTTGGTCACGGGCTGGTTCTTCAGCGCGGCACCCTTTGCGAGCTTCGGCTCGCCGGCCACGCCTTCGACACCCTTCAGCATCTCGCCAGCTCCACCCTCGGTAGCCGTCAGCACGTAGCCCGCGTCTCGCGCATTGCGAATCCCCTGGAGGGTCGGGGCCTCGAGCTTGGCCGCCGTCGTCGGCTCGACCGCTGCCGGCGGGCGCTCCGCGGCGGCGCGGCCCGCGGCCTGCACCATCGGGTTGGCGCCCGCATTGACCGCGTCTGCTGCCGCGGCGCGCACAGCCGGCCGAACGCCCGACTCGGTGATCGCGCCGCGCACGGCGTCGGCACTCGGCGCCGTCCCGTGGGCCACAGCGAACTCACCCAGGTGGCCAGTCAATGCCTGCATCCCTTCCAGGATCGGCTCGACGTAGTCGTGCGTGTACTTCTCGCCGGCAGCCGAGTCCTCGTCGTTCCCGGTCATGTCGCTGCCGAACATGCTGTGCAGGCCGCGCGTCACGGCTTGGCCGATCTCGCTGGAGGCTTGCAAGGCATTAGGCTGGTCGGAAACCGGCTGCCCCGTGACTTTCTGCGCCCCCTGGTTGGCGAGGCCCAGCGCGCTGGCGGCGACGCCTCCGAACATGCCGACGGTTCCGCCGACCACTGCCGTGGCGAGGTTCAGCCCGGCCTGCACCGCTCCCTGCACCTTCTCGGCCACGGTGAATGTGCGCGCGGGCAGCGCGGCTTGGCGCTGCACGACAGCGGGGTTTGGGACGTCTGCAGGGGCTTTCGGTTCATCGACGAAACCGGAAGGCGCAGGCGGCTCGTCCTGGAAGCCCGCGGGTGCCGGTGGCTCGTCGACAAAGCCGGCGGGTGCCGGCGGATCCATCACTTCTGAACCGGCAGCCATTGTCCACCTCGCAGCACGATGCGCTCACCCGTTTGCGGGTTGACCTTGGTTCGTTCGTTCGGTTGGACCGACGCCGCGGGAACCGGTGTGGGTGCGGGTTTCGGCGCGGCTGTTGATACCGCAGGCGCGGCGGCTGGCTGCGTCGTCAGACCCGTGGCCGATGCGGGCCACTTGGC
>CAIWPS010000162.1 GCA_903914615.1 uncultured beta proteobacterium
CAGGCGCGCGCGCAGCGCCTGGACACGCTGGCGGCCCGCCTGGGCCAGCCGGCGCGCGCACTGCTGGGCCAGCGCGAGCGGCTGCAGGAACTGGCGCGGCGGCTGGCGCAGGCGCTGCAACAGCGGCGCGAACGCCAGATCGACGCGCTGCCCCGCATGGCCCTGCGCCTGAAGCGTGCGGTGGCCGTGCAGCTGCAGACCCAGCGGTTGCGCCTGCAGGCCGGCGAGCAGCGGCTGCAGGCACACGACCCGCACCGCGTCCTGCAGCGCGGCTATGCCTGGGTCGAAACCGACGCCGGCCGGCCGGTGGTCTCGGCACGGGCCCTGCACCCCGGGCAGGCCGTGCGGGCGGTCTGGGCCGACGGCAGCGCGCGTGCCCGCGTCGTCGCCGTCGATCCCCTGCCGCCAGAGGCGTGAAGCGCCCTGCCTACAATGCCGCAAGTCCTGATTCACCACTGAACCGAAGAGGATCCGCACCATGGAACACACCCTGCCGGCACTGCCCTATGCCATCGACGCCCTGGCGCCCTACTACAGCAAGGAGACGCTGGAGTACCACCACGGCAAGCACCACAACGCCTACGTCGTGAACCTGAACAACCTGCAGAAGGGCACCGAGTTCGAGTCGCTGGCGCTGGAAGACATCGTGCGCAAGGCCAGCGGCGGCATCTACAACAACGCGGCGCAGATCTGGAACCACACCTTCTTCTGGCATTGCATGAAGCCTGCCGGCGGCGGCGAGCCCGGCGGCGCGCTGGCCGCGGCCATCACCGCCAAGTGGGGCAGCTACGCCGCCTTCCGCGAGGCCTTCATCAAGTCCGCGGTCGGCAACTTCGGCTCGGGCTGGACCTGGCTGGTGAAGAAGCCTGACGGCAGCGTCGACATCGTCAACACCGGCGCCGCCGGCACGCCGCTGACCACCGCCGACAAGGCGCTGCTGACGGTGGACGTGTGGGAACACGCCTACTACATCGACTACCGCAACCTGCGCCCGAAGTTCGTCGAGACCTTCCTCGACAAGCTCGCGAACTGGGGCTACGCCGAGGCGAACTTCGCCTGATGAACCGGCCGGCCCGCCGGGGCCGGCCTTCGCCTACTTTTCGAAGGGCGCGCCGCGCAGCTTCAGGCCGGCCTTGAAGCCGCGCTTGGCGAACCAGCCCTGAGGCACTTCCAGTGCATAGCGCACCGGCTTGGCCGAGCAGTGCGAATCATCGGTCTGCGCCGCCATGTCGGCGATGTTGACGATGGTGCCGTCGTCGGCGATGAAGGCGATGGTCAGCGGAATCAGCGTGTTGTGCATCCAGAAGCAGCGCACGCCCGCCTGCTCGTTGACGAACAGCATGCCTTCGTTGCCGCCCATGCCGCGGCGGAACATCATGCCGATCTCCTGCTGCTCGGGCGTGACCGCCAGCTCGGCGCGGATGACATGCATGCCCGCTGTGAGCTCGGTCGTCGGCAGCTTGGCCTGGGGCCCTTGCTGAGCGAGCGCCGGGTGGGTGGAGAGGGCGCAGGCGAACAACGCCGACAGCAGCAGGGCAGGGGTCTTGATCGATGTCATGGGCAACTCGGGAAACCGGGATTAGATTATCCCGGTTGCCGACATCCCCCTCGATGACCGCCGTCACCGCCACCCTCCCTTCCGCCGCCGACACCGCCCTGGCCATCCTCGACGACCCGCTCGAGCAGGGGCGCTACACGCGCTGGGTCTCGGGGGCCGGCGGCGAGCGCCTGGGCGAATCGGCGCTGCAACTGGGCGGCATGCATTGCGCGGCCTGTGCCGGTCTCATCGAGCAGGCGTTGCGGGGCGTGGACGGCGTCAGCGCCGCGCGCGTCAGCGCCGCAGCAGAGCGCGCCACCGTCACCTGGGACCCGCAGCGCACGCGCCCTTCGGCACTCATCGCCGCGGTGCGCGCGGCCGGCTACGACGCCGTGCCCGATGCCGCTGCGCCGGCGCGCGCGCTGCGGCGCATGGCGCACCGCCAGGCGCTCTGGCGGCTCTTCGTGGCCAGCTTCTGCGCCATGCAGGTGATGATGATGGCCACACCCAGCTACGTTGCCGGCCCCGGTGAGCTGGCGCCGGACATGCGGCAGCTGCTCAACTGGGGCAGCTGGCTGCTGTCGCTGCCGGTGCTGCTGTTCTCGGCCGGGCCCTTCTTCAGCGGTGCCTGGCGCGCGCTGCGGTTGCGCCGCATCGGCATGGACGTGCCGGTCGCCCTGGGCATCGCCATCACCTTCGCCGCCAGCACGGCGGCCACCTTCGACCCCCACGGCCCCTTCGGCCAGGAGGTCTACTTCGACTCGCTGACGATGTTCGTCGCTTTCCTGCTCGGTGCCCGCTACCTCGAACTGCGCGCGCGCCAGGGTGCCGCGGCAGCGCTCGAGGCCAGCCTGGCCTGCCTGCCCGAGACGGCCTGGCGTGTCGCCGCCGACGGCAGTGCCGAAGCCGTGAGCGTGCAGCGCGTGCGCCCGGGCGACCTGCTGCGCGTGGCCGTGGGCCAGGCCTACGCGGCCGACGGCGTCGTCGAGCAGGGCTGTACGCGCGCCGACGAATCGCTGCTCAGCGGCGAGTCGGCTCCGGTGGCCAAGCAGGTCGGCGACGAGGTCGTCGCCGGCAGCCTGAACCTGGGCGCACCGGTGCTGGTGCGGGTGCGCCGCGTCGGCGGCGACACGCGGCTGGAGGCCATCGTCTCGATGATGCGCAGCGCCGCCAGTCAGCGCCCGGCCGCCGCGCGCCTGGCCGACCGCTGGGCCGGGCCTTTCCTGTGGGCGGTGCTGCTGCTGGCCGCGGGTGCGGCCGCGGTGTGGAGCACCATCGACCCGCCGCGCGCCGTCTGGGTGGCGGTGTCGGTGCTCATCGTCACCTGCCCCTGCGCGCTCTCGCTCGCCGTGCCCGCTGCACTGGTCGCTGCGGCGCGAGGCCTGTCGCGGCGCGGTGTGCTGCTGCAGCGGCTGGACGCGCTGGAGGTGCTGGCCGGCGTGCAGCAGATCTTCTTCGACAAGACCGGCACGCTGACCGAAGACCGCCTGCAGTGCACCGCCGTGCAGCGCACTCCGCCAGGCGCGGCCCTGTGGCCGCAGGACGCGGATGCGCTGGCCGCGGCAGCCGGCCTGGCCGCGTGGTCTGCACACCCCCTGTCGCGCGCGCTGGTGCTGGCCGCAGGCACGACCGCCGCGCCGGGGTCGTGGTCTGCCGTGGAAGAGGTCGCAGGGCAGGGCGTGCGCGCACGCGACGCCCGCGGTCGCGAGTGGCGGCTGGGCGCGCCCGGCTGGGCAGGTGCAGGGGCGGTCGAGCGCGAGGGCAGCACCGTGACCCTGGCGTGCGACGGCGTGACGCTGGCCGCTTTTGTGTTCGAGGAGGCCCTGCGCCCAGGCGTCGCCGAAGCCGTGCGCGCGCTGCGCGACGACGGCGTGCGCGTGACGCTGCTCAGTGGCGACACACCCGCGCGTGCAAGTTCGCTGGCCGCCCGGGCCGGCATCGCGGACGTGCTGGCCGGCGCCACGCCCGAGGCCAAGCTTGAGGCCGTGAGCGCGGCCCAGGCCGCAGGGCGCCGCGTCGCCATGGTCGGCGACGGCATCAACGACGCGCCGGTGCTGGCGCGCGCCGACGTCTCGCTGGCGATGGGGCAGGGCGCCCTGGTGTCGCGCAGCCAGGCCGACGCCGTGGTCACGTCCAACCTGCTGGGCGACATCGTGCGCGCGCGGCGCTCGGCGCAGAAGGCGCTGCGCATCGTGCGCCAGAACATCGCCTGGGCCGTCGCCTACAACGCCATCAGCATCCCGCTGGCGCTGGTGGGCTGGCTGCCGCCCTGGGCGGCCGGCCTGGGCATGGCCTGCAGTTCGCTCGTCGTCGTGCTGAACGCCTTGCGCGCCGCGCGCTGAGGGGCGGGTTTGGAGAGCCTCTTTCTGCTGATTCCGCTCTCGGCCGTGCTGGTGCTGGCCATCCTGGCCGTCTTCGGCTGGGCCCTGCACGGCGGTCAGTTCGAGGACCTGGAGGGCGAAGGTGAACGGATCCTTACGGACGAGACACCGCCGCTTGACTCTGGTCAACTCCGCCGCATCGACCCCACAGAAGAATCGCGGCATCGTTCCGAAGCTTTGAAATGAGGAGTGCATCGATGGCACAAGCAGCCGCTGCAGCGGTGACCAGGCAAGGCGTCTATACCGACACGGCGGTGCGCCTTTTTTCCCTGGCCGCCGTGCTCTGGGGCGTGGTGGGGATGCTGGTGGGGGTGATCATCGCCGCCCAGCTGACCTGGCCCGAACTGAACTTCGGCATCTCGTTCCTGAGCTATGGCCGCCTGCGCCCCTTGCACACCAATGCCGTGATCTTCGCCTTCGGCGGCTGCACGCTCTTCGCCACCTCTTACCACGTGGTGCAGCGCACCTGCCAGACGCGGCTGTTCGCGCCCGGCCTGGCGCTGTTCACATTCATTGGATGGCAGGTCGTGATCCTCGCCGCGGCCATCACGCTGCCGCTGGGCATCACGCAGGGCAAGGAATACGCCGAGCTGGAATGGCCGATCGACATCCTGATCGCCATCGTCTGGGTCAGCTACGCCATCGTCTTCTTCGGCACCATCGGCATCCGCAAGGTGCGCCACATCTACGTCGCCAACTGGTTCTTCGGCGCCTTCATCATCGCGGTGGCGCTGCTGCACATCGTCAACAGCGCGGCCATCCCGGTCAGCATGTGGAAGAGCTACTCGGCCTACGCCGGCGTGCAGGACGCGATGGTGCAGTGGTGGTACGGCCACAACGCGGTGGGCTTCTTCCTCACCGCCGGCTTCCTGGGGATCATGTACTACTTCATCCCCAAGCAGGCCGAGCGCCCGGTGTACAGCTACCGGCTGTCCATCGTCCACTTCTGGGCGCTGATATTCACCTACATGTGGGCCGGCCCGCACCACCTGCATTACACGGCGCTGCCCGACTGGGCGCAGAGCGTGGGCATGGTGTTCTCGCTCATCCTGCTGGCGCCCAGCTGGGGCGGCATGATCAACGGCATCATGACCTTGAGCGGTGCCTGGCACAAGCTGCGCGACGACCCGATCCTGAAGTTCCTCATCGTCAGCCTGTCGTTCTACGGCATGAGCACCTTCGAGGGCCCGATGATGTCGATCAAGACCGTCAATGCCCTGAGCCACTACACCGACTGGACCATCGGCCACGTCCACAGCGGCGCGCTGGGCTGGGTCGGCCTCATCAGCATGGGCAGCCTGTACTACCTGATCCCGCGCCTGTTCGGCCGCAAGGAGATGTACAGCGTCAAGGCCATCGAGACCCACTTCTGGATCGCCACCGTCGGCATCGTGCTGTACATCGCCGCGATGTGGATCGCCGGCGTCATGCAGGGCCTGATGTGGCGTGCGGTCAACCCCGACGGCACGCTGGTCTACACCTTCGTCGAAGGCGTGAAGGCCACCTACCCCTACTACATCGTCCGTCTGCTCGGTGGCCTGCTCTACCTGAGCGGCATGCTGATCATGGCCTGGAACACGGTGATGACGGTCAAGAGCGGCAAGGCCGTCACCGCGGCCATCCCGGCCCTGTCGGCGACGCCGGCCCACGCCTGAGCGCAGGAAAGCAAAAGGCATCATGGCAAACGCACACACCCCCACCGGTCACGAGAAGATCGAGACCAGCAACTTCCTGATGATCGTGCTGATCCTGCTGTCGGTCGCCGTCGGCGGCATGGTGGAGATCATCCCGCTGTTCTTCCAGCGCTCGACGACCCAGCCGGTGGAAGGCCTGAAGCCCTACACCTCGCTGCAGCTGGCCGGCCGCGACATCTACATCCGCGAGGGTTGCTACAACTGCCACTCGCAGATGATCCGCCCCTTCCGCGCCGAGGCTCTGCGCTACGGCTCGCTGTCGGTGGCCGGCGAGTTCGTCTACGACCACCCCTTCCAGTGGGGCAGCAAGCGCACCGGGCCCGACCTGCAGCGCGTCGGCGGCAAGTACAGCGACGAGTGGCACCGCACCCACCTGAACAACCCGCGCGACCTCGTGCCTGAATCGAACATGCCGGCCTACCCCTGGCTGCTGACCTCGACCATCGAGCCCGAGAGCATGGCGCCGCGGCTGAAGGCGCTGCGCATCGTCGGCGTGCCCTACACCGACGACGACATCGCCAAGGCCGGCGACGAAGTCAAGGGCAAGACCGAGATGGAAGCGCTGATCTCGTACCTGCAGGTGCTGGGCACCACACGCAAGTAAGGAGCGCAAGGACATGGACATCAACGACCTGCGCGTCGCCGTCACGGTGGTCAGCCTGCTGCTGTTCATCGCGCTCATGCTCCACACCTGGAGCAAGCGCCGGCAATCCGAACACGAAGCGGCGGCGATGCTGCCTTTCGTCGAAGACCAGCCGCTGAACGAAACCCGAGGAGACAAGCCGTGAGTGATTTCGTCAACAGCGGCTGGGGCATCTTCGTGGCCGTGGCCACCACGATCTCGGTGGTCTGGTGCCTGGTGCTGCTGGTCATCGCCAGCCGCCGCAAGGTGATGGCCGGCGACAACACCACCGGCCACGTCTGGGACGTGGACCTGCGCGAGATGAACAACCCGCTACCGCGCTGGTGGATGTGGCTGTTCGTCATCACCGTGGTCTTCGCCGCCGTCTATCTGGCCTTCTACCCCGGCCTGGGTTCGAACGCCGGCACGCTGGGCTGGACCAGCCTGAACCAGTACGAGGCCGAGCAGGCCAAGGCGCGCGCCGCGATGGAGCCCGTGTATGCGCGCTACACCTCGATGAAGGCCGAGGAGCTGATGCACGACCCGCAGGCCATGGCCATCGGCAGCCGGCTGTTCCTGAACACGTGCGCGCCGTGCCATGGCTCCGACGCGCGCGGCAGCAAGGGCTTCCCCAACCTGACCGACCAGGACTGGCTGGGCGCCGGCACGCCCGAGTACATCGAGAAGACCATCACCGAGGGCCGCATCGGCATGATGCCGCCCATGGCCGCCGCCGTGGGCACACCGGAGGATGTGAAGAACGTGGCCAACTATGTGCTCAGCCTGTCGGGCAGCGCGCACAACAACATCGCCGCCGAGCTGGGCAAGGCCAAGTTCGTCGTCTGCGCCGCCTGCCACGGGCCGGACGGCAAGGGCAACCCCACCATCGGCGCGCCCAACCTCACCGACAAGATCTGGCTCCACGGCTGGGGCGAGCAGGCGGTGATCGACATGGTCACCAAGGGCAAGACCAACGTCATGCCGCCGCAGGGCCGCCTGCTGACGCCACAGCAGATCCACGTGCTGGCGGCGTATGTCTGGGGCCTTTCGCAGGGCACCAAGGTGGCGGGCAATTGACACCCGCGTCGCCATGACCGAAACCGCCGCCGCCACGGCGGCGGACGATGACGCCCGCGAGGTCGTCGTCTCGCTGTACCAGAAGCAGGACAAGATCTACGCCCGCGCCGTCAGCGGCTGGTTCGCGGGCTGGCGCTGGGCCCTGGTGTGGGCGACGCAGCTCGTCTTCTACGGCCTGCCCTGGCTGGAATGGAACGGCCGCCAGGCGGTGCTGTTCGATCTCGGCGCGCGGCGCTTCTACATCTTCGGCCTGGTGCTGTACCCGCAGGACTTCATCTACCTGACGGGGCTGCTCATCGTCTGCGCCTACTCGCTGTTCCTGTTCACCACGGTGGCGGGCCGGCTGTGGTGCGGCTATGCCTGCCCGCAGACCGTCTACACCGAGATCTTCATGTGGGTCGAGCGCCACCTCGAGGGCGACCGCATGCAGCGCATCAAGCTCGACGCGGCGCCGTGGAGCCTGGCCAAGCTGGCGCGCAAGGGCGGCAAGCACGCCGTGTGGGTGGCCATCGGGCTGTGGACGGGCCTGAGCTTCGTTGGCTACTTCACGCCCATCCGCACGCTCACGGTGTCGGCGGCCAGCTTCGGCCTCGGGCCCTGGGAATCGTTCTGGGTGCTGTTCTACGGCTTCGCCACCTACGGCAACGCCGGCTGGATGCGCGAGCAGGTGTGCAAGTACATGTGCCCGTATGCGCGCTTCCAGAGCGTGATGTTCGACAAGGACACGCTCGTCATCACCTACGACGCCGAACGTGGCGAACCCCGAGGCACGCGCGGCCGCAAGACCGACCTCAAGGCGGCGAACCTGGGCAGCTGCATCGACTGCGGGCTGTGCGTGCAGGTCTGCCCCACCGGCATCGACATCAGGAAGGGCCTGCAGTACGAGTGCATCGGCTGCACCGCCTGCATCGACGTCTGCAACGGCGTCATGGACAAGATGCAGTACCCGCGCGGCCTCATCCGCTACGACACGCTCAACGGCCTGAGCCGCCACCTGCCGCGCAGCGAGGTCGTGCGCCGCGTGCTGCGGCCGCGCGTGCTGGTCTACACGGCGGTGCTGGGCGTCATCGTCTGCGCCCTGGCGGCCAGCCTGTGGCTGCGCTCGCCCTTCAAGGTCGACGTCGTGCGTGACCGTGGCTCGCTGGCCCGCATCGTCGAGGACGGCTGGGTTGAGAACGTCTACCGCCTGCAGATCATGAACACCACGGAATCGCGCCAGCACTACCGGGTGCAGGCCAGCGGCCTGGCCGGCTTGGTCATCGACGCACCCGCCGACCTGGCCGTGGACCCGGCGCAGGCCCTGTGGGTGCCCGTCGCCGTGCGGCTGCCGCCGCAGGCCGCCGCCAGCGCCGGCCCGGGTGCGCACCGCATCGACTTCATCGTCGAGCGCGTGCAGGATGTCGCCGAAGGCGCGCCGCGCACGCAGACCGAGAAATCCACCTTCCTGCTGCCGCGCTGACCTGCGGCAGCAGCCCATGACCCGCCACGCAAGGAGCCACCCGATGAGACCCACCCCCGCGCGCCGCGACAGCGAACCCACCGTCGCCTGGTGGCGCCTGCCCATCGTCTGGATGGTGATCGCCGGGCCGGCCATCGTCGTCGTGGCCAGTTTCGCGACGCTGACGCTGGCCATCATCCATCCCGACCCGGTGCTCAGCACCGCAGCGCAGGAACCCGAGAATGCCGCCGATCCGGCCCGCCAGCCGGCGATGGACGCGCGCAACCACGCCGCTTCGCCCCGGCACTGAGCCGCCATGGCCATGAAGCGCCTTGCCCGCCGCGCCGCGGCCGTGGCCTGGCCGGCGTTCATGGTGGCCGGCGTGCTCGAGATCGCCGTCTTCGCCTTCGTCGACCCGCTGGCGCTGCACACGCTGGGCGGCAGCGCCGTGGCCTTGTCGGCCACCGCCGTCTACAGCCTGGCCTTCTTCGTCTTCTGGGGCGCCACCGCGGCGGCCTGCCTGCTGACGCTGGTGCTCGAACGCAGCGCCGAGGAACTCAACGCCGGGCCGGTGTCCGGGCCCTGAAGCGCCGCGTCGCGGCTAGCAGTGGCTGCCGTTGACGAGCGCCTGCAGCGCGTCGGCGTCGAGGACGCGGATCTGGCGCTGCTTGACTTCCAGCACGCCGTCGTCCTGGAACTTCGAGAAGGCGCGGCTCACCGTCTCCAGCTTCAGGCCGAGGTAGCTGCCGATCTCTTCGCGCGTCATGCGCAGCACCAGCGAGCTGGCCGAGAAGCCGCGCGTGCGCAGCCGCTGCGTCAGGTTCAGCAGGAAGGCGGCCAGCCGCTCTTCCGCGCGCATGCTGCCCAGGAGCAGCATCACGCCATGGTCGCGCACGATCTCGCGGCTCATGATGCGGTGGAAGTGCCGCTGCAGGTCGGACAGCTCGCGCGACAGGTCTTCGAGCTGGTGGTACCCGATGACGCAGACCTGCGAGTCTTCCAGCGCCACCGAGTCGCAGGTGTGGCGGTCGGTGCCGATGCCGTCCAGGCCCAGCAGCTCGCCCGCCATGTGGAAACCCGTGACCTGGTCGCGCCCGTCTTCAGACGCGACGCAGGTCTTGAAGAACCCGGTGCGCACGGCGTACAGCGAGGTGAAGGCGTCGCCGGCGCGGAACAGCGAATCGCCGCGCGCGATGGTGCGGCGGGTGGCCACGATGGCGTCCAGGCGGTCGAGCTGCTCCTGCGACATGCCCACGGGCATGCACAGTTCCCGCAGGTTGCAGCCCGAGCACGCGACCTTGAAGGGTTCGAGCCGGATGGGGTGGGGTGCGTTTTGCATGGTCGGCTTCCGCGGTCAATGCCGGAGTATCGCGCAAGCCGGCGTCGACGCGACGGCCGGCCGCCCAGGCGCGGGGGCTTGCGAACCCTTGAGCAAGATCAAACGGGCCGCGGCGCGGTTTGGCACAGTCGGCCGCATGAATGCAGTCACCGACACCCCCCCGTCCGCCCTCCTTTCCGACGAGATGCTGCGCAAGCTGGACGTGCCCGGCCCGCGCTACACGTCCTACCCCACGGCGGACCGCTTCGTCGAGGCCTTCGGCCCCGGCGAGTACCGCCAGGCGCTGCGCCAGCGCGCCCAGGGCGCGGCGGTCGGCGCCAGTTCGGCGCTGTCGCTCTACATCCACATCCCCTTCTGCGAGGCGCTTTGCTACTACTGCGCCTGCAACAAGATCATCACCAAGCACCACAGCCGCGGGCGCGAGTACCTCGTCGACCTGGAGCGCGAGATCGCCCTGCACACCGCCGAGCTCGGCTTCGGCCAGCCGGTGTCGCAGCTGCACCTGGGCGGCGGCTCGCCCACCTTCCTCGCCGACGACGAACTGGCCGACCTGATGGCCATGCTGCAGCGTGCCTTCAAGCTGCAGCCGGGGGCCGAGGTCTCGATCGAGGTCGACCCGCGCACGGCCACGCGCGAGCGCCTGCGCCACCTGGTCACGCTGGGCTTCAACCGCATCAGCTTCGGCATCCAGGACTTCGACCCGGAGGTGCAGGCGGCCGTGCATCGCGTGCAGTCCTTCGAGAGCGTGCGCGAACTCGTGGCCGAGGCCCGGGCGCTGAAGTTCGAGTCCATCAACGCCGACCTCATCTACGGCCTGCCCAAGCAGACGCCGGAATCGTTCAGGCGCACGATCGCCCAGGTGGCCGAGCTGCGGCCCACGCGCATCGCGCTGTACGCCTACGCGCACCTGCCGCAGCGCTTCAAGCCGCAGCGCCGCATCGATGCGATGGCACTGCCCAGCGCCGAACAGCGCATCGGCATGCTTCGCGCCGGGCTGGCCGGCTTCATCGGCCACGGCTACACCTACATCGGCATGGACCACTTCGCGCTGCCCGACGACGCGCTGGCAGTGGCCAAGCGGCAGGGCCGCCTGCATCGCAACTTCCAGGGCTACACGACGCAGCCCGATTGCGACCTCATCAGCCTGGGCGTCTCGGCCATCGGCCGCGTCGGCGCCACCTACAGCCAGAACGCCAAGACCCTGGCCGAGTACCACGATGCGCTGGCGCAGGGCGAATTCCCCATCGTGCGCGGGCTGGCCCTGACGCGCGACGACCTGCTGCGCCGCACCGTCATCATGGCCCTGATGTGCCAGGGCCGGGTCGACTACGAGTCGGTCGAACTGGCGCACCTGGTGAAGGTGCGCGAGGTCTTCGCGGCCGAGTTCGAGCGCCTGAAGCCGCTCGAGGAAATGGGCTTGGTGGAAGTCACCGACCAGGCCATCCAGGTCACGGCCACGGGCTGGTTCTTCGTCCGCGCCGTGGCCCTGGTGTTCGACCGCCATCTGCAGGCCGACCGCGTGCGGGAGCGCTTTTCGCGCATCATCTGAGGGTGGATTCCGCCCTCATCGCCAGTGCCACGCTGCTGGGCCTGGCCGGTGCCCCGCATTGCACCGTCATGTGCAGCGCGCCCTGCGCTGCGGCGGCGGGGCGCGGCGCCGGCGCCGGCGCGGTCTTCCAGCTGGCGCGCCTGAGCGGCTACGCGCTGTCCGGGGCGTTGGCGGCGGCCAGCGTCTCGACGCTGGCGACATGGTCGCAGTTCAGCCCCGCAGTGCGTCCGCTGTGGACCCTGCTCCACGCCATGGCCTTGGTGCTGGGCCTGTGGCTGCTGTGGCAGGGTCGCCAGCCGGCCTGGCTCCAAAGCCTGGGCCGCGTGCCGCCCGCGGGGGGCGGCAGCGCCACCGTGCAGGCGCCCGTCTGGCGCGCCGCCACCACCGGGGCGCTGTGGGTCGCCTGGCCCTGCGGCCTGCTGCAGTCGGCGCTGCTGGTGGCAGCGATGACCGGGGGCGCCCTGGCCGGCGCCGCCGCGATGGGCGGATTCGCCGTGGCCTCCGCACCCGGACTGGTCTTCGGGCCCTGGGTCTGGCGGCGCCTGCTGCGCGGCGGCCGGGCCGCGCAGCGCGAGCGCTGGGCCACCCGGGCTGCCGGCCTCTTGCTCGTCTTGGCGGCGGGGTGGGCGCTGGGCCATGGCCTTTGGGAACAGGTGGCTGCCTTCTGCAGCCGCCTCTAGCCCGCAAGCTCCCAAGCGGCAGCGGAAACGAAAACGCCCGGCAGGGCCGGGCGTGGGTTCGGGCCGCTGCGACGCAGCGGCCCTCGTCCAAACTGGAATTACTTCTTGGCGCTGGAAGCAGCGGGCGCGGCGGCAGCCGGCTTTGCTTCGGCCTTGTCGGCCTTCTTAGCGGCAGAAGCGGCGGCGGCCGGCTTCGCGGCTTCTTCCTTCTTCATGGCATCGGCGGCAAACGCGCCGGTGGTGGCGAAGGCGGCGGCGATCAGGGCGGCCAGGAACTTGTTCATCTCGGGTACCTTTCTTGAGTTTTGAAGACCCCCCTCCAACCGGGAGGCACCACGGCAACGCGGCCGGATGTCAGTCGGTTGACAGGGCCGTGGCATAGAATTTCAGGCTTCCCACCGCGGATGCCGCAGCGATCCCGCCGCCGGTCCTCAGCCAGAGAGCAGACATGTACCAACACATCAAGGTGCCCGAGGGCGGGCAGAAGATCACCGTCAACGCTGACTATTCGCTCAACGTCCCGGACCAGCCCATCATTCCCTACATCGAGGGCGACGGCACCGGCCTGGACATCACGCCGGTCATGCTCAAGGTGGTCGATGCGGCGGTGGCCAAGAGCTACGGCGGCAAGCGCAAGATCCACTGGATGGAGGTCTACGCGGGCGAGAAGTCCACCAAGGTCTACGGCCCCGATGTCTGGCTGCCCGACGAAACCCTGGCGGCGGTGCGCGAATATGTGGTCTCTATCAAGGGCCCGTTGACGACGCCGGTCGGCGGCGGCATCCGCTCGCTCAACGTCGCGCTGCGCCAGCAACTCGACCTCTACGTCTGCCTGCGGCCGATCCAGTACTTCAAGGGCGTGCCCAGCCCGGTGAAGGAACCCGAGAAGACCAACATGGTCATCTTCCGCGAGAACTCGGAAGACATCTACGCCGGCATCGAGTACGAGGCCGAGACGCCGAAGGCGAAGAAGCTTATCAAGTTCCTCATCGAGGAGATGGGTGTCACCAAGATCCGCTTCCCCGAAACCTCGGGCATCGGCATCAAGCCGGTCTCGCGCGAGGGTACCGAGCGCCTGGTGCGCAAGGCGCTTCAGTACGCCATCGACAACGACAAGCCCAGCATGACGCTCGTGCACAAGGGCAA
>CAIWPS010000163.1 GCA_903914615.1 uncultured beta proteobacterium
CGGCCGCGCCCGCGTGGCCACGGCGCGCCCGGCGCCCGAGCCGCGGCAGCGCCTGGCCGACGAGCGGGCGGCGCTGCAGCAGTCCTTCTCCGACGAGGTCGACATCGAGACCCTGCTGCTCACCGACGACGGCCTGAGCTTCCGCCGCGAAGGCGTGGGCAGCGACGTGGTGACGCGGCTGCGGCGCGGCCACTGGTCCATCCAGGCCGAGCTGGACCTGCACGGCCTGCGCCGCGACGAGGCGCGCGACCAGCTCGCGGCCTTCGTGCGCGACGCCGCGGCGCGCGGCCAGCGCTGCCTGCGCGTGGTCCACGGCAAGGGCCATGGCTCGCCGGGGCGCCAGCCCGTGCTCAAGGCCAAGGTGCAGCGCTGGCTGGGGCAGAGTGCGGAGGTCATCGCCTTCGCCCAGGCCAGCGGGCCGCAGGGCGGCGCGGGGGCGCTGATCGTGCTGCTGGCGGGGTCTCAGCGCACGGCGGCGGGGGGCGGCGAACAGCGCCCCTGGCGCTCGAACCAGTAGACGACGTTGCCGACCAGGGCGATGCTGCCCGAGACCACCGCCGAGGCCGCCGTCACCGCGCCCGTGGCCACCAGCAGCGCGGCGCAGCCTTCGTTGCTGCAGCCTGCGAAGCGGCCGATGACGGCGGTTTCCAGCGTCACCTGCTTGGTCAGCGTGCGGCATTCGCTGTCGTAGACCTCGCGCGTCTGCGGCACCACCACGCAGGACTGCAGCAAGGGCAGCAGCAGTGCCGCGAGGACGCGCCCGCCCGTCATCTGTTCCGCATCCAGTCGGCGGTGCCGAAGAAGGATTCGGCCAGGCGCTGCGCCAGCGTCTCGTCCACGCCCTGCTCGTGCATGGCGGACATCATGCAGGCCAGCCACTGGTCGCGCTCGGCGATGCCGATGGCGTAGGGCAGGTGGCGGGCGCGCAGCATGAGGTGGCCGAAGCGATCGATGTAGTGGTTGGGGCCGCCGAGCCAGCCGCAGAGGAACCAGAACAGCTTGTCGCGCGAACCGTCCAGCTGCGCCGGGTGCAGCGCGCGCAGACCGGCGTAGCCCGGCTCCAGGTCCATCAGGTCGTAGAACCGGTCGACGAGCGCGCGCACCGCGGCCTCGCCGCCCAGGCGCGCGAAAGGTGTCTCCGCCGGGGTGTCCGCGGTGCCGGTCATTCCAGCAGCCGCGAGGCCACGGCCGTCATGGCCAGCGCGGCCGGCGCGCCGGGCAGGGTTTCCAGCAGCAGCTGCCGGCGCTGCACGGCCTCGCGCACCGCGGCGTCGGCCGGGATCTCGCCCAGCAGTTCCAGCCGCACCGCGCTGTCCAGGTTCGGGTTGACGTAGCGGTCCACCACCTGCTGCAGCTGCTGGCGCACGGCGCGGCCCTCGCCGAGCTTGCGGGTCTGGTTGACGAGCAGCCTGAACTGGCGCCGCCCCTGCGTCTGCGCCAGCACCTTGATGGTGGCGTAGGCGTCGGTGAGCGAGGTCGGCTCGGGCGTCACCACCACCAGCACCTCGCCGGCCAGCGAGACGGTGTAGAGCACGACGTCGGAGATGCCGGCGCCGGTGTCCAGCAGCACGTGGTCGAAGCGCGGTTCCACTTCCTTGATCACGCCCTGCAGCTGGTCGCGCACTTCGGGCGTCATGCGCGAATACTCGACCATGCCCGAGCCCGCCAGCAGCACCCAGAAGCCGCCCGGTGCGGGCAGGATGGCGTTGGGCAGCGTGCTCTTGCCGGTGAAGACGTCGTGCAGCGTGATCTTGGGGAAGAGGTTGAGCACGACGTCCAGGTTGGCCAGGCCGAGGTCGGCGTCCAGCACCAGCACCTTGCGGCCGGCGCGCGCCAGCGCGGCGGCCAGGTTGGCGGCGACGAAGGTCTTGCCCACGCCGCCCTTGCCGCTGGTGACGGCCATGATGCGGGATGAATTGCGCTCGGGCGCTGCGGCTGTCATTCGAGGTCCTGGGGCAGAAAGGTCTCGAAGAGCGCACGCCGCTCTTCGTTGCTGACGACCGACATCGCCGTCGGTTCCAGCCGCACGAGGTTGCGGCCCTGCGCCTTGGCGCGGTAGAGCTGCTGGTCGGCGCGCTCGACCCACAGCGCCGGCGTCGAGCGCACCCACTGCGGCGCGAAGGCGCCGCCGATGCTGGCCGTCACGGTGATCTGCTGGCCCGGCGCCACCTGCACCGGCATGCGCTCGACGCGGCGGCGCACGCGTTCGGCCACCGTCTCGCCGAAGGCGCTGGCGCAGTTGGGCAGGATGATGGCGAATTCCTCGCCGCCGACGCGCGCCACCAGGTCCATCGGCCGCACGCTGTCGATGAGCGCGCTGGCCACGGCCTTGAGCACCTGGTCGCCGGCGTTGTGGCCCCAGGTGTCGTTGACGCGCTTGAAGTGGTCGATGTCCAGTTCCAGCAGCAGCGCGGGTTCGCCGCTGCGCGCCACGCGGTCGATCTCGCGCGCCAGCGCCAGCTCGAAGGCGCGGCGGTTGGCCAGGCCGGTGAGGGCGTCGCGGCTGGACAGGTCCACCAGGGCGTCGATGAGCTGCTGCAGCCAGGGCGCGCTGCCCGGCTCGCCCGCCGGCGGCTGCGGGCCCGACAGCCCGAGCAGCTGCAACGCGCGCTCGAGCTGCAGCGGCGTGGACGGGGGCAGGGGCGGAATCGGGGCGGGGTCCAAGATGGCGCTATCGGGGCGGCTGCAGTCTAGCAGCGGGTCGCGGCCCCCCGCGCCAGGAAAAGACAGGCGCGGCGGGCCCATTTCCTCCCTGCCCGGGCGCTGCAGGGCGCGACACTGGGCGCCCAGCCTGCACCCTGCACGACACGCGCCCATGCCCGCCCTGCCCACCACGCCCACGGCGCCCACCGCGGCCGCCGCCCCCGCCTACGGCGCCGAGCAGGAGTTCACGCTGACCCCGGCCGACTTCGAACGCGTGCGCCAGCTCATCCACCAGCGCGCCGGCATCAGCCTGCACGCCGGCAAGCAGGCCATGGTCTACAGCCGCCTGTCGCGCCGGCTGCGCGAAACGCGCCTGGGCAACTTCACCGACTACCTGGGCTGGCTGGAACGTGCCAGCGGCGCCGAGGCCGAGGCCGAATGGCAGGAATTCGTCAACTGCCTGACCACCAACCTCACCGCCTTCTTCCGCGAGGAACACCACTTCCACGCCCTCGTCGAGGACCTGAAGGCGCGTGCCGCGCGGCCCATCCGCATCTGGTGCAACGCCGCCTCCACCGGCGAGGAACCCTATTCGCTGGCGATGACGGTGGTCGAGACGCTGGGCCTTTCGGCGCAGGTGAAGATCGTCTGCAGCGACATCGACACCAAGGTGCTGTCGACGGCGCAGCGCGGCGTCTACGGCGCCGACGCGCGCGGCCTGAGCGAAGCGCGGCTGAAACGCCACTTCATGCGCGGCACCGGTGCCAACAGCGGCCACATCCGCGTCAAGCCCGAGCTGGCGCGGCTGATCGAGTTCCGCGGCTTCAACCTCATGAGCCCGAGCTGGTCCAGCCTGGGCGAGCCTTTCGACCTCGTGTTCTGCCGCAACGTGATGATCTACTTCGACAACCCGACGCAGCGCAAGGTGCTCGAGCGCATGCACGCCGCGATGCGGCCGGGCGGCCTGCTCTACGTCGGCCATTCCGAGAACTTCACCGAATCGCGCGACCTCTTCCGCCTGCGCGGCAAGACCGTGTACGAGCGCGTCTAGCGCCGGGTCTCAAGCCGGCAGCGCCGCAGGCCGATAAGACCGGGCATGGCCGCCCTGCAGACCGCCCTACCCCTGCCCGCCGCGCCCGCGCCGCGCCCGGCCGCGTCGCGCCTGGAACAGCTCAAGGCCCGCCAGCGCAAGCCCGGCGAGGCCTCGTTCTTCTTCTACGACGCCCATTTCCGCAACGACGCCGTCAAGGTGCTGCCGGGCGAGTTCTTCGTCCACGACGAGGACATCCTCATCATGACCACGCTCGGGAGCTGCATCGCGGCCTGCCTGTGGGACCGCGACCGGCGCGTCGGCGGCATGAACCACTTCCTGCTGCCCGAGGCCGGCAGCCAGAACGGCGGGGACGGTGACAGCGGCCGCTACGGCAGCTTCGCGATGGAGCTGCTGATCGGCGAGATGGTCAAGCGCGGCGCCACGCGCAGCAGCATGGAAGCCAAGGTCTTCGGCGGCGGCGCCGTCATCAGCGGCATGAACACCATCAACGTCGGCGAACGCAACACCGCCTTCGTGCTCGACTACCTGCGCACCGAGCGCATCACGGTGGTCAGCAAGGACGTCATGGACATCTACCCGCGCAAGGTCTGCTTCCTGCC